>DAHWNE010000407.1 GCA_027340195.1 Acetobacteraceae bacterium
CTCGCGGTCGTGGGGTCGAGGGTGAAATGCACCCCCTTCGCCTTCAGCTCCGCCGTCGCGGCATCGATGTCGGTCACCGTCAGGCCGATATGTTCGAGCCCGAAATAGGGCGCGTCCGGCGGGGATGCGGTGGACAGCGCCGGGTTGGCCGGCGCGATGAAGACCTTCTGCCCGCCCCCCAGCAGCAGGTCGATCCGGGTCGCGCCGTCCGGCTGCGGGGTGCGGATCACCTCCGCGCCCAGCTTGTCCTGGTACCAGGCGGCGGTGGCCGCCGGGTCGGGGCTGCGCAGGTGGATATGTTCCCAGGTGAAAACGGTCATGGCGGCGGGTCCTCTCAGTGTCTGGTGGCGAAATCGGGCATCACGCGGGTACACAGCAGCTCCAGCGCGCGGCTGACGCGGGCGTGCGGGATCCGGCTGCCGCAGTTGAGCTCGGCCAGGATGCCGTCGATCCCGAGTTCCTCGCGCAGCGCGCCCAGCCGGTCGGTCACCATCGCGGGCGTGCCGACGATGATCTTCTCGCGCAGCACCTCGTCATAGTCGATGCTTTGCAGGCGTTGGCCGCGCTCGGCGCGCTGCTCGATGGCGCGCGCGCCGCTGCTGGCGGCGGTCCGTTCCAGCTGCGCGCCGAGCGTGCGGTAGAAATACATCAGCGACTCCCGCGGCTCCTCTCGCGCCGCCGCCTCGGTCTCGGCCAGATAGACCGGCACCCGCAGGAACACCCGCGGCCGGCCGGGGTGGCCGGCGGCCTGGAACGCGGCGCGATAGGCCGCCAGGTTCGGGCCGAGTTCGGACAGCGTGCCCAGCCGCACCGCGCAGAAGATCGGGTAGCCCATGGCGCCGATGGCGGCGTAGGTGTCGGGGCTGGTGGCGGCGATGCGGATGTCGGGCAGTGCCCCGCCGGTGGGCTTCGGCACCGCGCAGACATCGTGGAAGCGGTAGTATTTGCCCTCGAAGCTGAACCGGTCCTGGGTCCAGGCGCGGCGGAGGATCTCCAGCACCTCGGCGAAGCGTTCGCGGCTTTCCGCGTAGGGGATGCCGTAGGCCTCGTAGGTGCGCGGGAACCCGCTGCGCCCGACGCCGAAGATCAGCCGTCCGCCGCTGAGTTGATCGACGGTGGCGGCTTCCTCGGCCAGCCGCAGCGGGTGGCAGAGCGGCAGCACCTGCACCGCGGTGCCGATCTTCATGCTGCGGGTCCGCGCGGCGATGTGGGCGGCGACCGTCAGCGGCGCCGACAGCACCGAGCGTTCGGGGGCCAGGTGCAGCTCGGCCAGCCACATCGCATCGAGCCCCCAGGCCTCGGCGGCATCGACCAGTTCCAGCGACTGCGCGAAGGCCTGCGCCTCGGTCTGGCCGGGGCCGCGCTGGAATTCGTGGAACATGCCGAATTCCATCGGATCGGATGCCATGGGTTTCCTCGGGTTTTCATGTTGCGGCGGCGCGGGGCCGCCGATCTGGCCGCGAGGCTACGCCCCCCCGGCCCCCCCGGCCAAGCCCCGGCTTGATTCCGGCGCCCGGGATGGGCCATTCTGCAATCGGGCCCAACCGCCCGCCGCCTCAACCATGACAGGAGCCACCCATAGCAAGAGGTCCCATGGCCGCGCCGCCTACCCGCGACGGCCCCCGCGTGAATGACGAGATCCGCGCCGCCCAGGTGCGGCTGATCGACCACAATGGCGAGATGCAAGGCGTGATGTCGGCCCGGGAGGCGTTGAACCACGCCTTCGCGGTCGGCATGGATCTGCTGGAGATCAGCCCCAACGCCGACCCGCCGGTGGTCAAGATCCTCGACTTCGGCAAGTTCAAATACGAACAGCAGAAGAAGAAGAACGAAGCCAAGAAGAAGCAGAAAGTCATCGAGATCAAGGAAGTCAAGGTCCGCCCGAACATCGATGAGAACGACTATCAGGTGAAGATGCGCGCCATGAAGTCGTTCATCGAGGAGGGCGACAAGGTCAAGGTGACGCTTCGCTTCCGTGGCCGCGAGATGGCGCACCAGGAGATCGGCGTGAAGGTGCTGGAGCGTATCCGCACCGAGATGGACCCGCTCACCAAGGTCGAGCAGTTCCCGCGCCTGGAGAACCGGCAGATGGTGATGGTGCTCTCGCCGCGCTGACCCGCGGCGTCAGGAGATCGCGCGGCCGACCACCCGCTCGATCTCCGCGCGCACCTGCCGTTCCACCAGCGCGGGGAGATTGGCGTCGAGCCAGTCCTTCAGCAGCGGGCGCAGCATCTGCCGCACCAAATCCTCGATCGTCGGCCCGCCGGCGCGCACCTGCAACGCCCGGTCGGAGGCGAGGGTGCGGACCAGCCCCGCCACCGAGGCCGCCGCAGCCGCCGCCGTCTCCGGCGCCACCAGCCCGGCGCCGGAGGGCGGCATCGGTTCGGCCTCGTCCGGCGGCTCCGGCGTGGAGGGGGACGGCGCGGAGGGGGGCGGGGCGGACGCGACCGGCGGCGGATCGGCGGCGGTCGCTTCGGCCGACGAGGCGGGGGCGGGGGTGGGCAGATCGGATCGCATCATGGAGGGCTCCAGCACCAGCACGTCCTCATCCGCCGGGGCCGTTGCCGGTGCCGCCTCGTCCTCGCTCAGGATGCGGCGGATGGAGGCGAGGATGTCCTCCATCGACGGGTCCGCGCCCTGCGGCGCTTCCGGCTTCGCTGGCTCGCTCATCGCCCCCCCCCGTTCAATGCGCCGGATAATGGCCGACCGGACTGCCGAGGCCGAACCACCGGTCGCGCACCGCGTCGTAATAAGCGGTATCGTTGTAGAGCGGCACCGGCAGACGAAGGTCGCGCGCGGTCAGCCGCCCCACCGCCGCGGCCACCGCGTAGGAGGCGGTGACCAGGCTGGACAGGTTCTGCACCAGCGTGACCCGCGCGTTCACCAGCGCCTGCTGCGCGTTCAGCACGTCGAGGGTGGTGCGGGTGCCGACCAGATGCTCGCGTTCCACCCCGATCAGGGCGATCTCGTTGGCGCGCACGGCGAG
>DAHWNE010000419.1 GCA_027340195.1 Acetobacteraceae bacterium
CGCGGGTGCGCCAGGCGATCGGCCCGCGCGGCTGGCGCCTCCTGCAGGTGTTCGGGATGAACTTCATCGCGTTGGCGTTCGCGCGCGACTTCATGAAGTTCCCCGCCCACGCGGGGCCGCGCTTCCTGCTGGCCTATGCGCCGTTCGTCGTGCTGAGCGTCGCCGGCCCGGCACTGGTGCTGGCCGCCTTCCTGCTGCGCACCGGCCGCGCCTGGATGCCGGCCGCGCCCGCCCTGCGGCCGTGGTCGCGGCGGCAGACCTGACCCCGACATGGCCGACCTGGAGACCGCCGAGATGGACGTGATGGTGGAAGCGCCGGCGCTGGCCGGCCATGCCGGGCTGTTCCCGCCGGCGGCGGCACGCATCGGCATCGAGGACTGGCTGACGCAGGAACTGGCCGACGCAGGCCGCCGCGTCGCCGCCGGGCCGGTGGTGCCGCGGCATGATGCCGCCGGGTTCGGGGATGCGCTCGCCGGGTTCGACTTCGCCCGGCCGCGGGAACTGGGCGGGGTGCTGGCCTGGACCATCGGGCGGCTCGAAGAGGGCCTCGTGCAGATCACGCACCCGCGCTATTTTGGGCTGTTCAACCCGGCGCCGAGCTTCCCTGCCCAGTGCGCCGACCGGATCGCCGCGGCCTTCAACCCGCAGCTCGCGACCTGGACGACCTCTCCGGCCGCGGTGGCGATCGAGGCGCACGTGATCCGCGCGATCGCCGCGCGCGCCGGCCTGCCGGAGGGGACGGGCGGGCATTTCACCACCGGCGGGGCGGAGGCGAACTTCACCGCGCTGCAATGCGCGCTCGCCGCGTGCTGCCCCGCCTATGCCGAGCACGGCGCGCGGGGGGCGGCCGGGGCGCCGGTGTTCTACATCTCCGCCGAGGCGCATCACGCCTGGATCAAGATCGCGCACCAGGCCGGCCTCGGCCGCGCCGCCGTGCGGCAGGTGGGCACCGACGGCACGGGCCGCATGGACCCCGCCGCCCTCGCCGCGGCGGTGGCGGCGGACCGGGCGCAGGGCGCTCTGCCCGTCATGGCGGTGGCGACCGCGGGCACCACGGCGGCCGGCATGCTCGACCCGGTCGCGGCGATCGCGGCGGTCGCGCGGCAGGCGGGGCTGTGGCTGCATGTCGATGCCGCCTGGGGCGGCGCGCTGATCGTGTCCGACCGGCACCGCGCGCTTCTCGCCGACCTGGCAGAGGCCGATTCGCTCACCATCGATGCGCATAAATGGCTCGCGACCACGATGGGCTGCGGCATGTTCCTCACCCGCCGGCCGGCGCTGCTGGCGGAGGCGTTCCGCGTCGCGACCGGCTACATGCCGTCGCAGGATGCCGCCCGCGACCCCTACGTCACCTCCGTGCAGTGGTCGCGCCGCTTCCTCGGCCTGCGGCTGTTCCTCGCCCTCGCGGTCGCCGGCTGGGAGGGCTACGCGGCGCATGTGGAGCATGCGCTGGCGCTCGCCGAGCTGCTGCGCCGGCGGCTGGAGGCGTGCGGCTGGCGCGTGGTGAACGCCTCGCCGCTCGCCGTGCTGTGCGCCACGCCGCCGGCGGGCGCCCCCGATGCGGCCACCATCGTGCGCCGCGTGCTCGCCTCCGGTGCCGCCTGGATCTCGACCGCGCTGTTCGAGGGGCAGACGGTGGTGCGCATCTGCGTGACGCACGGCACCACCACGGCGGACGATGCCGCGTGCCTGGTGGCGGCGATGGAGACGGCGCGGGCCGCGCCCTGACGCGGCCGACGCTACAGGCTCACGTGCAGGGTCAGCATGACGAGATGCTGGACGAACGCGCCGTTGACCAGCGGATTGGTCGCGGAGATCGGTCCCACGGTGGTAACGCCGCTCAGGCCGGTCTGCTTGATGAAATCATAGTTCAGCATGAGCCTGAAGTTCCTGCTCAAAAGCCAGGTCGCGCCGGCGCCGACGGAGACGGCGTTCTGGCCCTGCCCGCCGCTGTCCAGGTACTGCACGTAGGTGTCGCTGCCGCGCGCCTGGAGGAAGACGTTCGGCATCAGCTCGTGGTCGAGCACCAGGCTGCCGCCGGTGGACAGGAAGGCGATCGTGTCGGCCGCCGTCGGATCCTCGATCTCGCGCGACAGGCTGGCGGTCAGGGTGGTCAGGCCGGTCGGCGTCCAGATCACGCTGGCCTCCGCGATCGGCGCGGTCTGGCTGGCGTACTGGGAGGCCTGGAACATGATCTTCTCGGCGCCGACCAGCAGGCGGTAGCGCCAGACGCCCTCGCCCTGATAGTCGATCCCGCCGAGGAACTCGAACCCGTCCGAATTGTTGCTCGGCTGTCCCGGCTGCGGGGCGGTGTAGTCGGAGGAGACGCCGCGCGCGACCACCAGGATGCTGCCTTCGTCGCTCAGTGAATAGCGGCCGTCGATGCCGCCGGCGACCACGTTGCGGTTGAGGAAGCTCTGGTCCAGCAGGTGGCCGTTCACCAGCGCCGGGCCGAAGCTGTAGGCGCTGACGTTGAAGTCGGGGATGATGGCGAGGTTGCCGAAATTGAACGTATAGGTCAGGTCGCCGGTGTCGATCTGGTTCTCCACCGGCGCCTGCGACACGGTGGTCGCGATGGTGGTGCCGAGCGTGTAGAACGTCTGGTGCGCATAGGAGGCGCGCAGCAGGCTGTCGTTGATGGTGTAGCCGCCGGACAGGCCGACATTCCAGTTGACGAAGTTGTCGCCCGGCAGTTCGAAGAACTGGTTGTCGCTGACGCCGGCGGTGAAGTTGAGGGCGTCGCGCACCCAGTCCGAGTTGGCGGAGATGGCGGCGCTGGTGCTCTCCCCCCAACTGCCCACGGACGGCGTGGTGCCGTTGAGGTTGGAGTTGTAGAGCAGCGATTGGTCGATGCTCGGATAGACGGTGAAGCTGCCGACCTGCACGCCGGGCGATTCGTAGAGCGGGCGCAGGCGGGTCAGCACCGTGACCCCGAGTTCCTGGTCGTACCCGGCATTGCCCGGCGGGAAATAGGTCTGGATGTTCTGGGCCGCCGGGGCCGTCTGGGCCGCCGCCGTCGCCGCCGCGCCGGACAGCGCAGCGCCGGCCAGCAGCGCCCGCACCAGAACGGCCCGAATCGGGGCGACACGCATCCGGGCCGCGCACGCCGCATCCCCGGTCACTTCCCGCCCCCTGGTGATCATCACGATCTTTCACGCCGCGCACGACGGACTGCGGTGGTCAAATTATGATATCGACTGATCGCGCCGATTCACGATCCGGAATCATAACCGGACGGCCGGCGCCGTGGCAACGCCATAGCATGTCCACGGTCGCATTCGGCATCGATCCGGTCAACCAAGCATATCCGAATAACGTAGATCGGCAGGATACGCCTGCAAATGAGGGATGTTTCGGCGCTGGCCAAGGCACGGGCAATCGTGCTTTCCTCCAGCCAGCATAATTTCATACGGGGCCGTTATGGTGTCTCCTGCGGGTGCCCGGATATTTCGGTCGGCCCAGCGTTCGGCCGTGTCTTGGGCCGTGATGCGCGGGCTGCTGGGCGTCGTGCTGTGCTGCTTGCTGCTGGCCGGCTGCGCGCCGGGCTGGAACCTGCCGCCGCTGCCGCCCGCGCCGCCCGGACCGTACCGGATCGGCGTGGACGAGCAGTTGCGGATCATCACTTTTGGCGATGACCGGCTGACCGGCGCCTTCAAGGTGAGCGACGAGGGCACGATCGCGATGCCGCTGATCGGCATCATCGACGCCCAGGGGCTGACCACGACCCAACTCGCCGACCGCATCGCGCAGCGGATCAAGGACCGCAACGTGCTGCTCAACCCGTCGGTCTCGGTCCAGATCGAGGGCTACCGGCCGGTGTTCGTGCTGGGCGAGGTCGCCAAGCCGGCGCAGTACCCCTATCAGCCCGGTATGACCGTGCTGATGGCAGTGACACTCGCCGGCGGCTTCACCTACCGCGCGCAGGAGGATCATGCCTCCATCCTGCGCGTGATCGACGGCCACCCGGTGGAGGGCCGGGTCGATCGCGGCACGAAGGTCGAGCCGGGCGATGTCATCAATATCCTGCCGCGCTATTTCTGACCCGTCCGCGGCGGCGGCAGCGACCAGATCCCGGCCGCTGCGGAAAGTGTCTCAGTTCGAAATCCGGCGCCGGTCGCCGGATTTCGAACTGACCCACCACCGGGCTCCGCAGCCCGGGCCCGCAAGACGAGAAGAAATTCCTTTCCCCATCATCGTCTTTGCAATGTGTGAAGCCCATGAGGCCGCCGGGGCGGGATAGGCACCGGCGAATACCCGCTCATGGCGTTTTCACCAGACGTGTGAAATCCGACCAATGCTC
>DAHWNE010000421.1 GCA_027340195.1 Acetobacteraceae bacterium
CGGATTTGCTTCAAGCTCCCCACCCACCCCAAAGCGCCCCCATGCCGCTCACCGTCGCCCTCACCCACCGCACTTCCTACCGCTACGCCCGCCCGGTCGCCCTCGGCCCGCAGACCATCCGCCTGCGCCCCGCCCCGCACACCCGCACCGGCATCCTCACCTACACCCTGCGGATTGCCCCCGAACCGCATTTCCTCAACTGGCAGCAGGACCCGCAGGGCAACCACCTGGCCAGGGTGGTGTTCCCCGACCCGGTCGCCAGCTTCGACGTCACCGTCGATCTGCTGGCCGACATGACCACCATCAACCCATTCGATTTCTTCCTCGACCCCGAGGCCGAGCGCTTCCCCTTCGCCTATGACGCCCTGCTCGATCAGGAACTCGCTCCGTTCCGCCGCGCCGTCCAAGTCGGCCCCGCGTTCGAGGCCTTCCTGGCGACCCTCCCGCGCGGCCCCGCCGCCACCATCGACCTGCTGGTGGCGATCAACCGTGCGGTGCAGGCCCGTGTCGCCTATATCGTGCGCATGGAGCCGGGCGTGTTCACGCCCGACCAGACGCTCGAGGCGGGCCGCGGCTCGTGCCGCGATTCCGCCTGGCTGCTGGTGCAGCTGCTGCGCCGGCTCGGCTTCGCCGCCCGCTTCGTCTCCGGCTATCTGATCCAGCTCACTCCGGACCAGAGGCCGCTGGAAGGCCCCGCCGGCCCGGCCGAGGATTTCACCGACCTGCACGCCTGGACCGAGGTCTATCTGCCTGGCGCCGGCTGGATCGGGCTCGACCCCACCTCGGGCCTGCTGGCGGGCGAGGGGCATATCCCCCTCGCGGCGGCGCCGGCGCCACAGTCGGCGGCACCGGTCTCGGGGCTGGTGGAACCGGTCGAGACCAGCTTCGACTTCGAGATGAAGATCGCCCGGGTGGCGGAAACCCCGCGGGTCACCAAGCCCTATACCGAGCCGGTCTGGCAGGACATCCTGGCCGCCGGGGCGCGGGTGGACCAGGCGCTGGCGGCGGCGGACCTACGCCTGACCATGGGCGGCGAACCGACCTTCGTCGCCGCCGCCGATTTCGACGCCCCGGAATGGAACACCGAGGCGCTCGGCCCCACCAAGCGCGACTACGCCGAGCGGCTGATGCGGCGTCTGGCGCCGATCTGGGCCCCAGGGGCGGCGCTGCAAACCGGTTCCGGCAAGCAGTACCCGGGCGAGCAACTGCCGCGCTGGGCGCTGTTTGCCCATTGGCGGCGCGATGGGGAACCGGTGTGGCACGACGCCGCGTTGCTTGCCTCCGCCGCCGACCGCGACACCGCCGACGCCGACACCGCCGCTCGCTTCTGTGCCGCACTGGCGACGCGGTTGGGGCTCGACCCCGCGCTGATCCTGCCCGCGCATGAGGACGTGCATTACTACCTGTGGCGGGAACGCCGGCTGCCCGCCAATGTGCTGACGGAGGACGCGAAACTCGCCGATCCGCTGGAACGCGCGCGGCTGGCGCGCGTGTTCGCGGGTCCGCTCGGCGCGCCGGTGGGGTCGGTGCTGCCGCTGCGGCGGGTGGCGGATGGCGGTGGGCGGCGCTGGCAGTCCGGCCGCTGGTTCTTCCGCGCCGGGGCGATGTTCCTGATCCCCGGCGATTCGCCGATCGGGCTGCGCCTGCCGCTCGACAGCCTGCCCTGGGCCGATCCCGACCGCATCGAGACCGAGCCGGCGCGCGACCCGTTTGCCCCGCGGCACCCGCTGCCGCCGGCTCGGGCGTTCCGCGACGGCCCCGGCGCGACGGGGTTCCTCCCGCCCGGCCAGGCGCTGCCGCTACCGGGCCACGACGGGCCCGATCTGGTGCGCACCGCGCTGGTGGTGGAGCCGCGCGGCGGGCTGCTGCACGTGTTCCTCCCCCCGCTCGCCGAGGCCGAGGATTGGCTGGCCCTGGTGGCCGCGATCGAGGCGACCGCGACCACCGAGCGGCGTAAGCTGGTGCTGGAAGGCTATCTGCCGCCGCCGGACCCGCGGTTGCGACATTTCTCGATCACCCCGGATCCGGGCGTGATCGAGGTCAACGTCCATCCCGCGGCCAGCTGGGCGGAACTGATCGAGCGTGGCGAGACGCTGTATGCCGAGGCCCGGCAGGTCGGGCTCGCCACCGAGAAATTCATGCTCGACGGCCGCCACACCGGCACCGGCGGCGGCAATCACGTGGTGATGGGCGCCGCCGAGCCGGCCGACAGCC
Source organism: Acetobacteraceae bacterium (assembly GCA_027340195.1). Taxonomy (GTDB): domain Bacteria; phylum Pseudomonadota; class Alphaproteobacteria; order Acetobacterales; family Acetobacteraceae; genus JAJZVS01. The sequence continues at coordinate 2,215 of DAHWNE010000421.1, forward strand.
CGTTCCTGCGCCGGCCCGATCTGCTGAAATCGCTACTCGGATTCTGGCACAATCATCCGTCGCTGTCGTACCTGTTCAGCGGCTTGTTCATCGGCCCCTCCAGCCAGCATCCGCGCATCGACGAGGCGCGTCAGGACAGCCTGGCCGAACTCGAAATCGCCTTCGCCGCCATCGCCCCCGGGCGCGAGACCGCGCCCTGGGTGACCGACCGGCTGCTGCGCCACCTGCTGGCCGACATGACCGGCAACACGCATCGCACCGAGTTCTGCATCGACAAGCTCTACGCCCCCGAATCCGCCACCGGCCGGCTGGGGCTGGTGGAGTTCCGGGCGCTGGAAATGCCGCCGCACGCCCGCATGGCCGCCGCCCAGCTGCTGCTGATGCGCGCCGCCCTGGCCGCTTTCGCCGCCCATCCCTATCAGCGCGAGCTGATCCGCTGGGGCAGCCGCATCCACGACGATTTCATGCTGCCGCATTACGTGGCCCAGGATTTCGAGGCCGCGCTGGCCGAGCTGGCGGCGCTGGGTTTCGCGTTCGACCCGGCCTGGTTCGCGCCGCATCACGAGTTCCGCTTCCCCCGCATCGGCGCGATCACCGTGTCCGGGATCGAGATCGAGCTGCGTCACGCGTTGGAACCCTGGCACGTGCTGGGCGAGGAACCCGCCGGCGGCGGCACCGTCCGCTATGTGGACAGCTCGGTCGAGCGGGTGCAGCTGCGGCTTTCCGGCTTTGTGCCGGAGCGATACGTGCTGGGCTGTAACGGGCGCGCGGTGCCGCTGGCGGCGACCGATCGCGCCGGGGAGTATGTGGGAGGCGTGCGGTTCAAGGCCTGGCACCCGCCCTCCGGCCTGCATCCGACCCTGCCCGCCGACGCGCCGCTGGTGTTCGACCTCTACGACCGCTGGTCCGGGCGCAGCCTGGGCGGGATGACCCATCACGTCGCCCATCCGGGGGGGCGCAATTACGAGCGCTTCCCGGTGAATGCCAACGAGGCCGAGGCGCGGCGACGGGCCCGGTTCTTCCCGTTCGGACACTCGGCGGGGCCGATGGCGGAACCGGTGCCGGCGGTGGCGCGGGAAACGCCGCGAACCCTGGATCTGCGCCGGCGCGGCGCTTGACCGGAGGGGGCGGTTCTGGCACCGCGCCAGGATGCGCCTGCTGATCGCCCTGCCGTTGCTGGTGCTGCTGGTGCTGTTCGCGCTGTCGAACCGCGCGGCGGTGACCCTGGGCCTGTGGCCCACCGGGATCTCGCTGTCAGCGCCGTTGGCGCTGGTGGTGCTGGGCGCCCTGGCGTTGGGGTTCCTGGCCGGCGGGGTGGTGGTGCGGATCAGCGAGTTGCGCTATCGCCGCCGTGCCCGTCAGGCTGAGGCCAAGGTTCGCCGGCTGGAGGACGAGCTGGCGGCGCTCAAGCCGCCGGCCCCGCCGGTGCCCCGGAGCTGACGCATGGCCACCGGCCTGATCGCAGCCCTCGATACCGCCGATCCGGCGCGCGCCACCGCCTGGGCCGGGGCGCTGGCGCCGCATATCGGCATGGCCAAGCTCGGGCTCGAGTATTTCCTGGCCAACGGGGCGGCGGGCTATGACGCGGTGCGGCAGGCAGCCCCCGGGCTGCCGCTGTTCCTGGACCTCAAGCTGCACGACATCCCGGCGACCGTCGCCGGGGCGGTGCGCGCGGTGCTGCCGCTGGCG
>DAHWNE010000427.1 GCA_027340195.1 Acetobacteraceae bacterium
ACCGACGATCACCACGCGCTTGCGCCGGGCGGCCGGCGCCGGCCGGAAATCCACCTCGTCGGGTTGCGCCACGCGGGGGTTGTTGACGCAGGCGATCGGCTGCTGGCGGGCTGCGATCGTCCCCCAGCAGGTGTTGCAGGACAGGCAGTAGCGGATGTCATGCGCCCGCCCGCCGGCGGCCTTGGCAAGCCATGCCGGATCCGCCACCAGCGCGCGGCCCAGCCCGACGAGTTCGGCCGCGCCGCCGGCAACGATCGCCTCCGCTTCCGCCGGGTCGGTGATGCGGCCGAGCGCCATCAGCGGCACATCGTTCAGTGCCGGCCGCAACCGACGGATCAGCGGCAGATAGGTCAGGCGCGGCTGGTGCCGGTCCGGCACATGCATTTCGAGCGAGGCGGCATGCGCGCCCTGGGCGAAACAGACATAGTCCACCGCCGATGCCGTGGTCAGCGCGGAGGCGATGCGGGCGGCTTCCTCCGGCCCCACACCCCCTGGCACGCCATCATCGCCGGGCAGCTTGAGACCGATGATGAAGCCACGTCCGCATCGGTCCCGGATCGCGCCGATCAGCTCGGCGAGCAGGCGGGTGCGCCCGGCCAGGTCGCCGCCATAGGCGTCGCGGCGGCGGTTGGCCCAGGGCGACAGGAACTGATGGAACAGATGTCCATGCGCCGCGGACAGCTCGACGCCGCTGAAGCCGCAACGCCGCAGTCGCGCGGCGGAGTCGGCGAACGCGTCGATCATCCGCGCGATCTCGTCGGTGGTGAGCGCGCGGGGCATGGTCCAGCTCAGGTCGTCGGGCAGGGCGGAGGGGGCGACCGCTTCCGGATTGCGGCCCCCCTGGTGATAGCCGCGCCCGCCGTCCTGGACCTGGCCGAGCAGGCGGCAATCGAGCGATTCGACCGCCTCGGCCCATCGTTTCAGACCGTCTGTATCGTCATCGTTCCAGACCTGCGGTCGCGGCAGGCCGGCCTGGTGTGGCGCCATGGCGAGCGGCTCCGTCACTGTCATGGCCGCCCCGCCCAGCGCGCGATTTGCGTGATAGCGGATGAGCGCCGGGCTGACCCGTCCGTCCGACGCCAGCACCGTCGTCATCGAGGCATGCACGACCCGGTTGCGAAGCGTGATGCCGGCCAGCACGATCGGGCCGCGGAGCGCAGGGTAGCCGTCCGGGGCGGTCATGGTCGGCCGCCGGGAAAACCAGCCGACATGACGACCTGTCGATACGGGCCGACCGCCCGGTCGGCATTCGGCGCGGGGGCGGTCCGATTGTCGCGCATTGGCGTTCTCCCCTGGCCGGCGCGCGATGCCGCACCCCGGCGTTCGGACACGAGTCCGCCCAAGCGGGATCAGGATGTCAATCGCGCGGCAAGGGTTCCGACAGGCATGCACTTCGCGGATCGCCCGACGCGTGGCCGCCGCGAGAGAAGGTTACAATTGCTCTGGATCGAATCGACCCCGGTGTCATTGGGACGGATCGACGAGGCCGGGCGGTTGCGGCCTCAATCGAAGCCCAGAAACCCCTCCGCCCGCGCGATCGGTGGCGCCGCCGCCAGCCCCGCCAGATCGGGCACCGGGCGCGCGGTGGCCGGGTCGCCCGCCAGCGTCCGCTCGATCGCCGCCGCCGCCGCCAGCACCAGCGCATCGCCGCCGCGCGGCCCGACGATCTGCAAGCCGAACGGCATCCCATGCCGATCGGTGCCCATCGGCAACGAGATCGCCGGATGCCCGGCCAGGGTCACCGCATAGGCCAGCGCCAGCCAGTGGAAATAGGTGCGGGTCGCCACCCCGTCGATCTCGGCCGGATAGAGCTCCCGCCATGGCCGCGGCGAGATGGTGATGGAGGGCGTCAGGATCAGGTCGTAGCGCTTGAAGAACGACTGCCAGCGCCGATAATACGCGGTCTGCGCGCCCATCGCGCGGGCGACGTCGGCGGCCGAATAGCGCAGGCCCTCCTCGACATTGGCGCGCACGTTGGGGCCTACATCGGCCGGCCGGTTGCGTACTTTGTCCAGGTGCGCCGACAGGAAGGTCAGCGCCCGGAGCACTTCGAACGCCTCATCGGCATCGCGGCAGTCCGGCGTCGCCTCCTCGGCATGGGCGAACAGCGGGCAGAGCGGCGCGGTCGCGGCGGCAAAGACCTCGCGGATGTGACGTTCGGTGGGCGCGAAGCCGAAATCCGCGGTCAGCGCCACCCGGAGCCCGGCCAGGTCGCATTCCGCCGGGGCGGCGAAATCCTCGGCGCGGCGGACGCGCGCGCCGTGGACGGTGGTGGCCAGCGGGTCGGAGGCGTCATCGCTCACCATCGCCGAGAGCAGCAGCGCGAGATCCGGCACGCTGCGCGCCATCGGTCCCAGCACTGGCAGGTTCGACCAGCCGAGGCCACGCTTCTCCGACGGCACCAGCCCCGGCGTCGGGCGGAAGCCGACGATGCCGCAGAACGCGGCTGGGTTGCGCAAGGACCCGCCGGTGTCCGAGCCGGTGGCGATCGGCACCATCCCGCAGGCCAGTGCCACCGCCGAGCCGCCCGAGGACCCGGCGGCCGATTTCGTCGGATCGAACGGATTGGCGGTGACGCCATAGACGGCGTTACGGGTGTTCGCCCCGGCGCCGAACTCGGGGGTGTTGGTCTTGCCCAGCACGATCGCCCCGGCCTGGCGCAGCGCGGCGACGATGCGCTCGTCGGCGGCGGGAACGTGATCGCGATAGATCGGGCTGCCGTAGGTGGTGACCAGGCCGGCGGTGTCCTCGAGGTCCTTCACCCCGAGCGGCAAGCCGTGCAGCGGGCCCAGCTTCCCGCCGCGCGCCACCGCATCGTCGGCGGCGCGCGCCGCCGCCTGGGCCCGCTCGAAATCGCGCGCCACCATGGCGTTCACCGCCGGATCGACGGTCTCGATGCGGCGGATGCAGCTCTCCAGCAATTCGCTCGGGGCCAGGCGCCGCGCGCCGATCAGGCGGCGCGCGGTGACGGCGGGCAGGTCGCAGGGTTCGGTCATGGTCGGGTCCTGGTGCGGGTCAGCCGCCGAGCGGAGACCAGGCGGGATCGGAGGCGCCGGTGACGGTCGGCTCGATGCGCTGGTTGAAGCCGGTGGTGTCGATCGTCATCAGCTGCGAGCTGAATCCCTGGCCCTGCGAGCCGGTCGCCCGGCTCTGGCTGAAATACATGATCACCCGCCCGTTCGGGCAGAAGGTGGGACCTTCCACATCCCAGCCGTCGGCGATCGCGCGCTCGCCGGTGCCGTCGGGGGCCATCACGCCGATGGAGAACGGTGCCTCCTCCCCGCCGTAGCGGGTGTAGGCGATCAGATCGCCGACCGGAGACCACACCGGCGAGGTGTAGTTGGCGTGGCCGAAGCTGATCCGTTTGACCCCCGACCCGTCGGCTCCCATGATGTAGAGCTGAGGTGTGCCGTCGCGATCGGAGTTGAAGACGATCTGCGAGCCGTCCGGGCTGTAGCACGGGCTGACATCGATCGAGTTCGAGCTGGTGATCTGCCGCACCCGCTGGGTGGCGATGTCGACAGAAACGATCGACGACCCGCCGCCGGGCGCTAGCGCCATGATGACGCTGGCGCCATCGGGGGCGAAACGGGGGGCGAAGGTCATGCCATGGAAATCGCCCAGCACGCGCTGGCGACCCGTGTTGAGGTCGAACAGATAGACCCGCGGCGTCTGGTTGGCGTAGCTCATGAAGCAGATGGTGTCCCCCTTGGGGGAGAACCTCGGCGTCAGAACCATCCAGGTGCCGTCGGTCAGGAACCGGTTGTTGGCTCCGTCCTGGTCCATGATCGCCAGCCGGTGCGTCATGTGCGCGCGGGGGCCGGTGAGCGAGACATAGACGATGCGGGTGTCGAAATACCCCGGCTCGCCCAGCAGGCGCTGATAGATGGCATCGGCGATGATATGCGCGATGCGCCGCCAGTTGGCCTTGGTGGTGGTATAGGCGGTGCCTTGCAGCTGCTTCTGGGCCAGCACGTCCCACAGGCGGAAATCCACCTGGATGGTGCCACCCGATGCCACCGCGTGGCCGGTCACCAGCGCCTGCGCGCCGATGGTGGACCAGTTCGAGAAATCGGGCGTCGCCGGCGCGCTGCCCGCCGCGGCGCCGGCGGGGAGGATGAAGGCGCTGGCCGGCAGCGGCTTGAACAACCCGCAATTGCCGAGATCGTTGATGATCACCTGCGCGATGTTGTGCCCCAGCGTGGCCGATTGCGGATCCGCGCCGGCGAAATCGGGGATCGCGATCGGGATCGGCGCGGCGCGGGCGCGGTTGACGTCGATCACGGCGCTTTGATCGCCACTCGACGCTGCCGCGGCGCCGGCGGCGGGCGCTGCGGGCGGGGTCTGGGCGCGGGCGGCAACCGGGGTCAGCAGCCCGGCGGCGGCAGCCCCCAGCAGGGCACGGCGGGATGTGGGGGGAAGGGCGGAATACTCGGTCATGGGGCGATCTATCCAGGGTTGGCCGGCGCCGGCAACGCGCCGGGGCGCCGGTGGCGAAGAATTCATCGGGGGATCACCCGGGGTCACGGGCTGAAGCGGAAGCGCAGCACATTCACCTTGCCCATCAGCTTTGCCGGCAGCGGCAGATTGGCGCAGCGCGGGTCCAGCACCGCCCGGCGCGCCCGGTCGGCGAAGGCCTGGAACACCGGGTCGGCATCCATCCGTGCCCGGTCGGACGGGTCGAAATGGACGATTCGCGCCACCCCGTTCGCGTCGGTGGTGACATCCAGCATCACGTGCAGCTTGCTGACATCGGGCGCGCCCGGATCATAGGTCCAGCAGCGGCGCACATAGGCGCCGATGGCCGCGCGCTGCGAGGCGTTCAGGGCGGCGGTGTCATTGCCGTTCGGGTTACCGCCACTGTGCGGGGCGCCGCCCTGGACGGGGTTGTAGCGGGCGGTCGGCGGGGTTTGCTTCTCCTCCGCCCGCAGCTTCATCAGCGTGTTCAACAGCGCGTGCGTGTTGGGCGCCGGATTCTTCGTGGGGTTGGGCTGCGAGGTGGCCGTGGGCGCCGGTGGCGGCTTGGTGGGCACCGGCGGTATCGGCAGCGGCTTGCTGGGCTTGGGTTGGGTCGGCGTGGGCGGGGTGCGCGGCGCCGGCGGCACCGGCATCACCGG
>DAHWNE010000172.1 GCA_027340195.1 Acetobacteraceae bacterium
GGCCGCGCGTCGCCGGCGTGACCGGGCGTGCATCCGATCCGGCCTTGTGCTATCTGGACTCCAGATTGGAGCAGATTCGGAACCGATGCCCGTCAATCTTTCGATCAAGAACGCGCCCGATGAGGTCGTCCAACGCCTCCGTCGGCGCGCGGAGCGGCACCACCGATCGCTGCAAGGCGAACTTCTGGCCGTCATCGAAGCGGCGGTCCGATCGGAGCAGGACCTGAGCCCCGCCGAAGTGCTGGCCGAGGTCCGCCGCCTCGGTCTTCGTACGCCCGACGACTCCGCGGCCATCATCCGCGCCGACCGTGACCGGCATTAAAGTCGTGGACGCCTCCGCGCTCGCGGCGCTCCTGTTCGGGGAGCCGGAGGCGGAGACCATCGCCGCGCGGCTGACCGGCGCGCGGTTGGCCGCTCCCTCACTGCTGGAGTACGAGCTGTCCAATGTCTACCTGACCAAGATCCGGCGCCAACCCGGTCAGCGCGCGACGCTGCGCGCGGCGTTCGATCTCGCCGATCGGCTGAAGATCGAGACGGTGGCGGTGGATCAGGGGTCGGTGCTGGACCTGGCCGAGGCCACGGGCCTGACCGCCTATGACGCGAGCTATCTGTGGCTCGCGCGCATGTTGAGCGGCGAACTGGTGACGCTCGACCGGAGACTTGCGGCGGCTTTCGCGTGACGGCCGCGCCCGCCCGCGGTTGACCCGCCCCGGCCGCGTCGCCACATCCCGCGCATCGGGGAGACCGCCATGACCGAGCAGGAACGCGCCCTCATCACCGATCTGGTCACCCGGATCACCGCCGCCGACGCGCCCGGCCCGCTTGGCGCTAACCCTTGGTCCGCCCCGCCGGCCGCCGCCCCGATCGACCCGGAGGCGGACGCGCTGCTGGCCCAGCTGTTCGTCGCTCACCCGACCGCCCGCTATCGCCTGGCCCAGCTCGCCGTCGCCCAGGCCCAGGCGCTGCACGCCGCGGAGGCGCGGATCGCCACCCTTCAGGCCGCCCCGCGCCCGGCGGCGGCCGGCGGAGGCGGCTTCCTCGGCGGGATCTTCGGCCACCGCCAGGCCCCCGCGCCGGTGGCCCCCGCGTCGGTGGCCCCCGCGTCGGCGCCTTACGGCGGCGGCTTCCTCGGCTCGGCGCTGAGCACCGCCGCCGGCGTGGCCGGGGGCATGATGCTGGGCAACGCCCTGACCGGCCTGTTCGCCCCCCACGAAACCTTGGTGCTGGCCGAACCCTCCGCGCCCTGGGGCGCCGACCCCGGCTACGGCACCGATCCCGGCCTGGACCCGGGCCTCGACCCTGGCGCCGACCCCGGCGCCGACCCCGGCTCGGACCCTGGCTCAGACCCTGGCTCAGACCCTGGCGGCTGGGACAATTCCGGCGGCGACACGCTGGTCTGATCCGTCCCGTGCGCCGTCTCCCTGTCGCCCGGCTGGCCGCGCTGCTGGTCATCCTGCCCGTGGCCGCCCGCGCCGCCGACGGGTTCTGGTCGCAACCCAACCTGCTCGGCGATCCCGCCGGGCTGCGCCAGCGCGCCGCCGCCGTCGGCCTCAGCTTCGGCTGGCAGGATACGGATGAGGTCCTGGGCAACCTCACCGGCGGAACTAGGCGGGAAGCCGCCTATGACGGGATGTCGGAACTCAGCCTCGGCCTCGACACCGCGCGCGCCTTCGGCCTGCCCGGCGGCACGTTCAACGTCAGCGCGCTGCAGATCCGCGGCCGCGACCTCAGCACCGACGCGCTGGATACGTTGCAGACCGCCAGCGGCATCGAGGCGAGCCCGGCCACCCGCCTGTGGGAACTCTGGTACCAGCAGAGCTTCTGGCACGGCAGGGCGGATGTGAAACTCGGCCAGCAGAGCATCGACCAGGAGTTCATGGTCAGCAACGCCGCCTCGTTGTTCGTGAACACCATGATGGGCTGGCCGATGCTGCCCTCGGCCGATCTCTACGCCGGCGGGCCGGCCTATCCGCTGTCCTCGCTCGGCATCCGCCTGCGCCTGCGCCCGACCCCGGATGTCACCCTGCTGGCCGGGGTGTTCGACGACAACCCCCCGGGCGGCCCGTTCGCCAACGACCCGCAGACCCTGGGCGCGGAGGCATCGGGGACCCGATTCTCGCTCACCACCGGCGCGCTCTGGATCGCCGAGCTGGACTGGCACCGGCCGGGTCGGTGGGAGGGCACCTGGAAGCTGGGCGGATGGTACGACTCCGGAACCTTCCCCGACCAGCGCCTGGACAACACCGGGCTCTCGCTCGCCAACCCGGCATCGACCGGTATTCCCCTCCAACATCGGGGGGATTTCAGCATCTACGCGGTGATCGACCAGACCCTCCTCAAGGCCGGCGACCGGCGGCTGACCGGCTTCCTGCGGCTGATGGCCGCCCCGCCGGACCGCAATCTGATCGCGTTTTCCGCCAATGGCGGGTTGACCCTGACCGCGCCCTTCGCGGCACGGCCGAACGACACCGCCGGCATCGGCTTCGGCGTGGCCAAGGTCAGCGCCGATACCGCGGCCCTCGATCGCGATACCGCGGCGTTCACCGGAGCCTTCACCCCGGTGCAGGGCACGGAGACCTTCTTCGAACTCACCTACCAGGCGCAGATCACGCCCTGGTGGGTCCTGCAACCCGATTTCCAATACGTGATCCACCCCGGCGGCGGCGTGGCGAACCCGAACGCGCCGGGCCAGGCGGTGGGGGACGAGGCCGTGATCGGCCTGCGCAGCGTCATCACGCTGTGGTGACGTCCCCCGCCGCGCGCGCCGCGCTCAGCCGGCGGCGGCGACCGCCCCGGCGGTGGCGCGGATTTCCTGCACCGTCGCCATCGCCGCCTTCATCATCAGCGAGGAATCGTTGCCGACGGTGACGAAGCGGAAGCCCATCTTGATCATCCGCGCGGCATAGGCGGCCGAGCCGTTGTGCAGCCCGGCGAACAGCCCGCGCTTGGAGGTTTCCTTCAGCAGCATCTCGTAGATTTCCAGGATGCGCGGCTCCTCCCGGTCCAGCTTCGGCACCATGCCGAGCGAGAAGCCGAGATCGGACGGGCCGATATAGATGCCGGAGATGCCGGGCACGTCGAGGATGGCGCCGATATTGTCGATCGCCTCCTGGGTCTCGATCATCGGCATCACCAGCACCTCGTCATTGGCGATGCTCTGGTAGCTGGTGGATTCGCCATAGGCGCCGGAGCGGATCGGACCGTTGGAGCGCTTGCCGGCGGGCGGGTAGAGGCAGGCATCGACCAGCCGCTGCGCTTCCGCCTTGTTGTTGACCATCGGGCAGATCACGCCCCAGGCGCCGCCGTCCAGCACCTTGCCGATGATGCCGGGCTCGTTCCACGGCACCCGGACCAGCGGCGTCACCGGCTGCGCGCCCATGCCGTGGAAGCACTGGACCATGGACAGATAGTCTTGCACCCCATGCTGCATATCGACGGTGACGCTGTCCCAGCCGGACTGCGCCATCACCTCGGCGGAGAATCCGGACGGGATGGCGAGCCACCCGTTCACCACCGCCTTGCCGGCCTTCAGCCGCGCCTTCGCCTTGTTGATCATCGTTCTGGCATCCCTTGCGATCAGATCGCCGACGCTAGGCGCGGGGGTGGGAGGCGTCAATTCGCGCCCGGCCCACGGAAAATCTCCCTCCCACGCCATTTTCCGCTTGACATCACTACTAACATGTTCTACCTTCCCCCCGAACACAACCCGCGAAGGACCCCGCCCGGCCGTGCCGTCCACCCCGCTCACCCGGTTCCTGACCTACCTCAGCAGCGACCTCCTCCCGGCGCTGCTGGCGCATGTCCTCCCCCGGGCCGACGCGACCTCCCGCCACGGCGCC
>DAHWNE010000435.1 GCA_027340195.1 Acetobacteraceae bacterium
CCAGCCTGCTCGGCGTCCCGCCCGAGACCATCGCGCTCCGCCAGGGCGATACCGACCTGCTGCCGCTCGGCGGTGGGCACGGCTCCTCGCGCGCGACCTATATGGCGGGCACGGCGATGGCACGGGCGGCGGCGCGGGCGATCGCCAAGGCCCGCGGCCTGGCGGCGGCGGCGCTGGAGGTGGCGGAGAGCGACCTCGCCTTCGCCGACGGGGTCTTCCGCGCGGCCGGCACCAACCGCAGCATCGGGTTGGCCGCCCTCGCCGCCGCCGCGGCGGGCGCGTTGGATACCTACGAAGTCTTCACCCGCGAGGCGATGACCTTCCCCAACGGCTGCCACGTGGTCGAGGTGGAGATCGACCCCGAGACCGGGGCGGTCACCCTGGACCGGCATACGGCGGTGGACGACTACGGCGTGGTGGTGAACCCGCGGCTCGCCACCGGTCAGGCGCATGGCGCGATCGCCCAGGGGGCGGGGCAGGCGTTGCGCGAGGCGGCGGTCTATGACCCGGCCGGCCAGCCGCTGACCGGATCGTTCCAGGACTACGCGCTGCCGCGCGCGGCGGATCTTCCCGCCTTCGATCTCGGTTTCGCCGCCACGCCCTGCGCCACCAACCCGCTCGGCGTGAAGGGTTGCGGCGAGGCGGCAACGGTCGGGGTCTATCCCGCCATCGTCAACGCGGTGCTGGACGCGCTGGCCCCGCTCGGGGTGCGCGACTTCGCGGGACCCGCCACCCCGGACAGGATCTGGCGGGCGATCCGCGACGCCGGCGCATGAGCGGGGTTTAACCGCTCCGCCAGTGGAACGGTTATCCGGACCGGGGCATTTCCACCGCATTGACGAAGCCGGCCGCGACGCCCATTCCCCCAGGTACGCGGCGGCGCCACCCTACCCGTCCACGCAAGGAGAGACTGATGCAACTCGGCACCGATCGTTCCTCACGCCGCTGGCGCGGCGCCGGCCTCGCGGCGCTCCTGCTGGCCGGCAGCGCCCTCGGCGGCGGCGCGGTGGCGCTCTGGCGCCACGCCACGCCGCCCCTGATCGCCCCCGCGATGGCCGCGCCGCCCCAGGCCACTCCGGCCGACGCGCTGAACGCCACCCAGCAGGCGGCGATGTCCACGCCCCTGCCCAGCTTCACCCATCTGGTCCGGGTGGTGAAACCGGCGGTGGTCTCGGTGACCAACTACCTGAAGCAGCACCACACGATGGTCCAGCCGGGCGGGCCGCAGCTGCCGTTCCCGTTCAACCAGTTCCCGTTCAACCAGATGCAGCCGCAGATGCAGGCGGTGGAAGCCCGTGGCTCGGGCTTCATCATCGACAAATCCGGCCTGATCGTCACCAACAACCACGTGGTGAAGGGCGCCCAGCGTATTACCGTCACCTTCGACGACGGCAAGACGGTACCGGCCAAGGTGGTGGGCACCGACCCGCGCACCGACATCGCCCTGCTCAAGGTTTCGGTCGGGCATCCCCTGCCCTATCTGGAACTCGGCAATTCCGACAAGGTGGAACCCGGGGAATGGGTGATCGCCATCGGCAACCCGTTCGGCCTGTCGGAGACGGTGACCGCCGGTATCGTCTCGGCGCTGGGGCGCAATATCGGTGACGGGCCCTACGACAAGTTCATTCAGATCGATGCGCCGATCAACGAGGGCAACTCGGGTGGTCCGCTGCTCACCCAGCACGGCCAGGTGATCGGGATGAACACCGCGATCCTTTCGCCCTCCGGCGGGTCGGTCGGCATCGGCTTCTCGATCCCGTCCAATATGATCCGCAAGATCACCGACGATCTGCGCAAATACGGCCACGTCACCCGCGGCTATATCGGGGTGGAGGCGCAGGCAATTTCGGGGGCGATGTCGAAGGCGCTCGGCCTGCCTAACAAGGAAGGGGCGCTGATCGCGGCGGTCGAACCGGGCACCCCGGCGCAGCGTGGCGGGATCCTCCCGGGCGACGTGATCACCGCGGTCAACGGCGCGCCGATCAAGAGTCCCCGCGACCTGGCCGATCGCGTGGCCGCGGTGAAGCCGCATAGCCCGGCCAAACTCACCATCATTCGCCACGGCAAGAAGATGATCATCACGGTCGACGTGGCCGAGATGCCGAGTTCCAAGCAGCTGGCGGAGAACTTCGCCCCGGCCCATGCGCGCTCCAAGCTGGGCCTCGCGCTGGGGGCGCTGTCGCCGGGGATGGCGAGCCAGCTCAACCTGCCGGCCGGTACCACGGGCGCGCTGGTGACCGCGGTCAAGCCCGGCTCGCCCGCGCAGCTGGCCGGGATCGCGCCCGGGGACGTGATCGTCGGCGTCGGCACCACCGAAGTGCATGACCCGGTGGAGGCGGCCAAGGCGATCGATAAGGCGCTGCGTAACGGCGGCAAGGCGGTGGCGTTGCGGATCATGCACAACGGCCAGCCGGCCTTCGTCGGGATCACCCTCGGCGCCAAGAAGGGATGATCCCGGCCTACCGCGACCCGCGCGGCGGAGCCTGCTTCCCGCTCGATCCGCCGCGCTGGTGCGGGCCCGGAAGGGCGCCGCTGCTGCTGACCGACCTGCCCGGCATCCCCCGCGCCGCCTTCGATCCCGGCGCGCGGGGGGTATGGCGCTATCGGGCCGCCCTGCCGTTCGCCCCGCGCACCCCGATCACCCTGGGTGAGGGCGCGACGCCGCTGCTGCCGCTCCGCCTCGGCGGGGTGACGGTCGCGGTGAAGGCGGAGTGGATGATGCCGACCGGCAGCTTCAAGGACCGCGGCACCACGGTGATGCTCTCGCTGCTGCGCGCGCAGGGGGTGCGGGAGATTCTGGAGGACAGTTCGGGCAACGGCGGCGCCTCGGTCGCCGCCTATGCCGCCGCCGGCGGGATACGCGCCACCATCCTCGCCCCGGAGTCGACCAGTGCCGCGAAGACCCTGCAGATGCGCGCCCATGGCGCGACGGTGGACCTGATCCCGGGCAGCCGCCAGGACACCTCCGCCGCCGCCGAGGCCCGGGCGGCGTCCGTCTTCTACGCCAGCCACGCCTGGCACCCGTTCTTCCTTCAGGGCACCAAGACCCTGGCCTACGAAATGTTCGAGGACCTCGGCGGGCAGGCCCCCGACAACGTCATCGTGCCCTGCGGCGCGGGGTCGAACGTGCTGGGCTGCGCGATCGGTTTCGCCGAGCTGGTCCGCGCCGGGCTGATCGCCCGCCCGCCCCGCATCTTCGCCGCCCAGCCCGCCGCCTGCGCCCCGGTGGCGGACGCTTTCGCCGGCCGGCCGCCGGGACCGGTGGCACCCACCATCGCCGAGGGCACCGCGATCGCCGCCCCGGTCCGCCTGCCGGAGATTCTCGCCGCCCTGCGCGCGAGCGGCGGCGCCGCGGTGGCATTGCCGGAGGACGCGATCGCGGCGGCCACGCGCGCACTCGCCGCCGCCGGGATGTTCGTGGAACCCACCGCCGCTCAGCCGGCCGCCGCCCTCGAGCGGTTGCTGGCAGAAGGGCGCATCGGCCCGCGCGAGACGACGGTGCTGGTGCTGACCGGCAGCGGCCTCAAGGCCGCCGCGCGCTGGAGCGAAATGCTGGCCGCGGGGCCGGGGTTTGCCGCCGCCGTCGCCCCGGCGCAGCATCCGCCCAGCCAGGGAGTTTCGCCATGACCGAGGTCATCCGCGCCGCCAGCCGCGCCACCCGCATCGCCAGCCCCGCCCAGTTCACCGGAGCGGTGTTCAACGACGAGATCACCGCCCCCACCGCGCCGTCCCGCCTGCGCGCCTCGCTGGTGACGTTCTCCCCCGGCGCGCGCACCGCCTGGCACAGCCATCCCGTCGGCCAGACGCTGTGGTGCGTCTCCGGCATCGGCCGGGTGCAGTTCGCCGGCGGGCCGGTGCGCGCGCTGCATCCCGGCGATACCGTCGTGATCCCGCCCGACATGCGCCACTGGCACGGCGCCGCCCCGGACCGGGTGTTCGCCCATGTCGCGATGTCCGAGCAGACCGCGGACGGCGGCTCCACCCGATGGTTCGAGCATGTCGCCGACGCCGACTACGCCCGCGCCCCCGAATAGCGCCGCATGATCCTGGCGGTGCTGGCCGCGCTGGCCGCCGCCGCCGGGGCCGGGCAAGCGCTGGCCGGCTGGCGGGCGGTGGCCCGATTCGCCGCCCGCCCCCGGCCCGCGCCCGCCCATCGCCCGCCGGTGAGCGTGCTGAAGCCGCTGCATGGCGACGAGCCTTGTCTCGAGGCCGCGCTCGGCACCCTCTGCGCGCAGGAGTATCCGCGCTTCGAGGTGATCTGCGGCGTGCAGGACCCGGCCGATCCCGCCATCGCCGTGGTGCGCCGGGTGCAGGCGCGGTTCCCCGGCCGGACGATCCGGCTGGTGGTCGATCCGCGCCCGCACGGGGCCAATCGGAAAGTGGCCAATCTGATCAACATGCTGCCTTCGGCGCGGCACGCGGTGCTGGCGATCGCCGATTCGGACCTGATGGTCCCCCCCGGCTGGCTGGACCTGCTGGTCGCCGCCCTGGCTCCGGCCGAGGTCGGGCTGGTGACCACGCTCTATGCCGGACGGCCGGCGGATGGGCGGTGGGTGCAGCGCCTCGGCGCCGAGGCGATCAGCCACGGCTTCCTGCCCGGCGCGCTGCTTGCCCGCGCCCTCGGCCGGCAGGACTGCCTGGGGGCGACCATGGTGCTGCGCCGCGCCACGCTCGAACGGATCGGCGGGCTCGAGGCGCTTGCGGATCATCTGGCCGATGACAATGTCCTCGGCCAGCTGGTCCGCGCGCAGGGGCTGCGCGTGGCGCTGGCCGACACGGTGGCGCAAACCATCGTCGCCGAGACCGCGTTGGGCGCGCTCTGGCGCCACGAGCTGCGCTGGGCGCGCACCATCCGCGCCCTCACGCCGGGGGCGTTCGCGGCCTCGGTGCTGCAATACGGGGTGTTCTGGGGAATGGCGGCGGTGGCGCTGGCGGGTGGCGCCGTCTGGGCCTGGGGCGTGCTGGCCCTGGCCTGGGCGGCCCGGGCGGCGGCGGGGCGGGGGATCGACCGCGCGCTGGGCCTGCCCCTTGCATTCTCGGCCCCGGTCTGGCTTCTGCCGCTGCGCGAGCTGATGTCGGCCGGGCTGTGGCTTGCCGCCTTTGCCGGCAATGGGGTGGAATGGCGCGGCCAGCGCCTGTCCGCCCGTCGCGTGTGACCTTTCGGGATTTTCCGCCGCCATGATGAAAACGCTGTTCCTGCATCCGCCTTCGTTCGACGGGTTCGACGGAGGCGCGGGCTCCCGCTACCAGGCGCGGCGGGAGATCCGCTCGTTCTGGTACCCGACCTGGCTCGCGCAGCCGGCGGCGCTGGTGGAGGGCAGCCGGCTGATCGACGCCCCGCCGGCCGGGATCGGCCTGGACGCGGTGCTGAAGGCCGCGCGCGGGTACGAGCTCTGCGTGATGCACACCTCCACCCCGTCGTTCGCCTCCGACGTGAAGGTGGCGGCGGCGCTGAAGGCGGCGGTGCCGGGCATCCGCATCGGCTTCGTCGGCGCCAAGGTGGCGGTGCAGCCGGCCGAGAGCCTGGCCCAGGCGGCCCCGGTGGATTTCGTCGCCCGCAACGAGTTCGACTTCACCATCAAGGAGGTGGCGGAGGGGCGGGATCTGGCCGCGATCGACGGCATTTCCTGGCGCAACGCCGCCGGCGCGATCGTGCACAATCCGGACCGCGCGATGCTGGAGGACATGGACAGCCTGCCGTTCGTGACCGAGGTCTATAAGCGCGACCTGCGCATCGAGGATTATTTCATCGGCTACCTGATGCACCCCTATGTCTCGCTGTATACCGGGCGCGGCTGCAAGTCCCGCTGCACCTTCTGCCTGTGGCCGCAGACGGTGGGCGGGCACCGCTACCGGGTGCGTTCCCCGGGGCATGTGGCCGAGGAGATCCGGCTGGCGAAATCCTATTTCCCGCAGGTGCGGGAGTTCTTCTTCGACGACGACACCTTCACCGACAACCTGCCGCGGGCCGAGGCGATCGCGCGCGAGCTGGGCCGGATGGGCGTGGTGTGGTCCTGCAACGCCAAGGCGAACGTGCCGCGCGAGACGCTGAAGGTGCTGCGCGACAACGGGCTACGGCTGCTGCTGGTGGGCTACGAGAGCGGCAACCAGCAGATCCTGCACAACATCAAGAAGGGCATGCGGATCGAGGTGGCGAAGCAGTTCACCAAGGACTGCCACGAGCTGGGGATCAAGATCCACGGCACCTTCATCCTGGGCCTGCCCGGGGAGACGCGGGAGACGATCGAGGAGACGATCCGCTTCGCGACCGAGATCAACCCGCACACCATCCAGGTCCCGCTTGCCGCGCCCTATCCGGGCACGTTCCTGTACGACCCGGCGGTGAAGAACGGCTGGCTGGACGCGGCCCATGCCGAGCTGGTGGACGAGCACGGCATCCAGATCGCGCCGCTGCACTACCCGCATCTGTCGCATACCGAGATTTTCGACAATGTGGAGACGTTCTATAAGCGGTTCTATTTCCGGGCGCCGAAGATCGCCTCCATCGTGGGCGAGATGGTGCGCAGCCCGCAGATGATGAAGCGGCGGCTGCGGGAGGGGGTGGAGTTCTTCCAGTTCCTGCGGGAGCGGCATAAGGCGGCGTGAGGGGAAGCAACAGCGGCTAAGCTTTTCGGCGTCCCGGCCGCCTTGGGCGGGACTCCCTCCTTGCCGTGTCCCTCAGCCCCGGCGGCTGATCTGGCCGCCGGGAATCGGACGATGCGTTCCTCAGTCGCCCGGGCTATCCGATTGTGCATTTTCAAGAGAAAGCCCGGCCACCTGCAGGCGAGTCCGTAGCCTCCGACTTTTGATGCTCTCAAAAAACACGTGCCGGATGATTGCGCCGGGAATCCCAACCCTCTGAAGAACCGCCGCGTGATAGAGTATATCTAGTGCTCCAGACAATCGGTGTAGTTCCTGTACAAAATCGTTGTAATCCCCTCCTGATCGTGGGCCTCCCAAATGCGAGATATCATTACGCCTATCGGCGCATATCTTGGCAAACTTCTTCAAACATTCAGCGGAGACACT
>DAHWNE010000014.1 GCA_027340195.1 Acetobacteraceae bacterium
GCTTCGCCGGGCTCGGCGCGTGCCTGCTGACTCTCACCGCCTCCGCCGCCCTCACCCCGCGTGCCATCCGCCAGGCCAATGATTTCTCCTGGAAACCCCTGACCGACCTCGCCTGGTTCTTCCTGGCGCTGTTCGTCACCCTGAGCCCGGTCGCCGCCAGCCTGCCCACTTACCCCGCGCAACCGCAAACCCTGTTCTGGCTCACCGGCGGCCTGTCCGCATTGCTGGACAACGCCCCGAGCTACCTGCTCGCCTGGAACCTGGCCGGAAACCCCACCAACGGCCCGGCCCTTACCGCCCTCTCGGGCGGAGCCGTGCTGTTCGGCGGCCTCACCTACCTCGGCAATGCCCCCAACCTCGCCATCCGCGCCATCGCCGCCCACCGCGGAACCCGCATGCCGTCGTTCCTGACCTACACCGCCTGGGCCACGCTGGCCCTGGGGCCGGCACTGGTGGTGCTGGGGTGGATGGGCGGGTGAAAGAAAGGCGAGGGGGACGCTGCCCCCCTGGCCTTCCTTCACCCTCCCACCAACCCCCGCTCAACCCGTGTCGCCTCCAGGTCATCGGCCAGGAAGGCGCGGATCAGGTCGGGCAGGGGTTCCTGGGGCGCGAAGCCGAGGCCGGTGGCGCGGCGGGCGGTGAAGGCCGCGGGCCAGGTGGCGACGATGCTGGCGATCGCGGGGTCGGGGTTGGGGCGGACTAGGGCGCGGCTGCCGGGGCGGACCGCTTCCAGTGCGGTCAGCATATCCCGGACGGTGGCCCGCAATCCGGGCGGGTTGATGCCGCGGTCGGCGCCCAGTCGGGTGCTGTCCATCCAGGCGGCGTGGATCAGCCATTCCACGGCCTTGCGCGGGCTGGCGATCCAGGCGGCGAAATCCTCCTCCACTGGCAGTTCGGTGGTCAGTCCCAGCAGCGGTTCGCGCAGGATGGCCGAAAGGAAGCTCGAGGCGGCGCGGTTGGGCCGGCCCGGGCGGATGGTGATGGTGGGCAGGCGCAGCGAGATGGCGTCGATCGCGCCGCGTCGGGTTGCGTCGGCCAGCAGCAGTTCGGCCGCGGCTTTTTCGGTGCCGTAGCTGTTGGTGGGCAGCTGGCGCGCATCGTCGGGGAGCACCGCGTTCTGCCCGCCGGAGAAGCTGGCGACCGAGGAGGTGAACACCACCCGGGCCGGCGGGTCGCCGGCGGCGTGGTTGCGCTGGCAGGCCTCGATCACGCGCAGCGTGCCGTGCAGGTTGACGTCGAGGCCGAGCTGCCAGTCCGCCTCCGCCTGCGCCGAGACCACCGCGGCGAGGTGGATGACATGGGTGGTCCCGCGCGGGATGGCCGCTTCCGGCAGCGCGGTGAGGCTGCCGGCGATGCTGTCCACCGGAAACGGCGCCGGGCTGGGCGCGGCGGGGGCGGCGAGGTCGAACAGGGTCAGCCGCTCGATCCGTCTGCTGCCGAGCGTGCCCTGCCGCGCCAAGCGGGCGGCGAGCTTGCGGCCGAGGAAGCCCCCGGCGCCGAGGATGGCGATCTGCATCCCTGGTGGTTTGCCCCACCCCGGGGCGCTGTCAAGCCGGCTCAGCCGTAGAGCAGCGCCGGCGGGGTTCCGGGCGGGTGCTGGTGGTCGAACACCACCCAGGCGTGGTGGTGCTGCGCGCGCTTGGTTTCCGCGCCGCGGTCGAACCAGGTGATTCGGTCGCGCAGCACGATGACCTTGGCGAAGGGGGCGGCCGACATGATGGCGGCGGCGCGCTGGCCGGCGAGCCATTGCAGCCGCACCAGCAGCGCAAGCTGGCCCTGGGCGGCGGCGGTCAGGCTGAGCGCGTGACGCAGGAACCGCTGCATCGCCAGCGAGGAGCGGGGTCTTCCCGCCATCACGTCGGCCTCACCGTAGGGCGGGTTGGTCACCATCGCCCCGCAGCCGGCCGGGAAGGCGCGGGCGGCGAGGAAATCGATCCCCGGGGTGCCGAAGCCGCGGTCGGCGATGTCGGAGGCCACCACCTGGTAGCCGCGCGCGGCAAGCACCCGCGCCATCGCGCCGTCTCCGCAGCAGGGTTCCCACACCGCCCCGCGCAACGCGACGTGATCGAGCAGTCGTTCGGTGACCCAGGCTGGAGTCGCGTAGAAATCGCGTGGCGCGCGCAGGTAGCCCGAGTAATGGATCATCCGGGCCCGCAGCGGGGAGGTGTCAGGTGCGTCCATAACTGTCCTCGATCCGCACGATATCGTCCTCGCCCAGATAGGCGCCCGATTGCACTTCGATCAGTGCCAGCGGAATGCGGCCGGGGTTTTCCAGCCGGTGGGTGCAGCCGAGCGGTAGGTAGATGCTCTCGTTCTCCTGCACCAGCCTGGTTTCCGCGTCGCGGGTGACCAGCGCGCTGCCGCTTACCACCACCCAGTGTTCGGCGCGGTGGTAATGCTTCTGCAATGACAACCGGCCGCCCGGGACGACGACGATGCGTTTCACCTGGAAGCGTTCGCCGGAGATCAGGGATTCATAGAACCCCCAGGGGCGATAGACGCGGTTATGCGCGACCGCCTCGGGGCGTCCGGCGGCGCGCAGCCGATCGACCAGCGCCTTGACCTCCTGAGCGCGGGAGCGGTGGGCGGCCAGCACCGCGTCCTTGGTGACCACCACCACCGCGTCCTCGAGGCCCACCACCGCGGCCAGCATCCCGTCGCTGCGCACGTAGCAGCGCGAGGCGCCTTCCAGCACCACGTCGCCCTCGGTGACGTTGCCGGCGGCGTCCTTGGCGCCGAGATCCCAGAGGGCGGTCCAGCTGCCGACGTCGGACCAGCCGAGCTCGGCCGGGATCACGGCGGCGGCGGCGGTGCGTTCGGCCAGCGCGTAATCCAGGCTGATCGACGGGCAGGCGGCGAATTCGGCGGCGCCGAGGCGGATGAAGTCGAGATCGGTCTCGCGGGCGGCGACCGCGGCGCGGGCGGCGGCCAGCACCTCCGGGGCATGGACCGCGAGTTCGGCGAGCAGCCCGGCGGCGGTGAAGACGAACATGCCGCTGTTCCAAAGATGCCGGCCGGAGGCGGCGAAGCCGGCGGCGGTGGCGGCGTCGGGCTTCTCGATGAAGCGGGCGACCGCGTGGACGCCAGGCAGGCCGGGCAGTTCGGCGCCGGCTTCGATGTAGCCGTAGCCGGTTTCGGGCGCGGTGGGGCGGACCCCGAAGGTCACCACCCGGCCGGCGGCGGCGGCGGCGGCGGCGGGGGCGAGGGCGGCGTGCAGGGCCTGCACGTCGCCGATCGCGGCGTCGGCGGCCATCATCCAAAGCACCGCTTCGGGTTCGGTTTCCGCCACCAGGACGGCGGCGGCGGCGATGGCGGGGGCGGAGTTGCGCCCGACCGGTTCCAGCAGGATGCGCGCATTGGCGACGCCGGCCTCGCGCAGCTGTTCGGCGATCAGGAAGCGGTGATCCTGGTTGCACACCACTATCGGGGCGGCAAAGCCGGGGCCGCGGGCGCGCAGCGCCGTTTCCTGCAGCAGCGAGCGGGTGGAGGTCAGCGGCCAGAGCTGTTTGGGGAAGCTCTCGCGCGAGACCGGCCAGAGCCTTGTGCCGGAGCCGCCGGAGAGGATGACGGGGATGATCGGCCGCACGCGGGACGCTCCGGACTGGTGAGGATGGAGGGGGTATTGGCAGAGTGGACGATTCCATGTCCAGCGCCGTGCCACCCTTTGACCACCCCACCCCCAACGCGCGACACTCCCCCGGGAAACACCAGGAACCACGCATGACCGCTCCCGCCCGCATCGCCGCCGAGGACTATCTGGACGCGCTCGCCGCCCAGGGCATCGACCATCTGTTTTGCAACCCCGGCACCGACTTCGCCCCGATCGTCGAGGCCTATGCCCGTGCCGCCCGCTCCAACCGCGCGGTGCCGAAGCCGATGGTGATTCCGCATGAAAACGCCGCGGTCACAATGGCCCATGGTTACACCATGGTCACCGGCCGCCCGCAGGCGGTGATGACCCACACCAACGTGGGCACGGCGAACGCCATCAACGCCCTGATCGACGCCGCGCGGGATCGGATTCCGATGCTGCTCTCCTCCGGCCGCACCCCGGTGATGGAATCCGGGCCGTCCGGGGCCCGCAACGTCTATATCCACTGGGCGCAGGAGATGTTCGACCAGGCCGGAATGCTGCGCGAGATGGTGAAGTGGGACTATGAGCTCCGCCGTCCGGATCAGATCGACCCGGTGGTGGCCCGAGCGATGGAACTGGCCACCGCCTCGCCCTCGGGGCCGGTTTATCTGTCGCTGCCGCGCGAAGTGCTGGGTGCGGCGGTGGAACCGCCGGGTCCCGCGACGCTCGCTCCACGCGCCCGCCCGGCTCCGCCCGCGCCGGCGGCGGCGGAGGTCGAGCAACTCGCCGCCTGGATCGCCGCCGCTCGCGCACCGCTGCTGATCACCGGCGCGCTCGGGCGCGATAAGCGCGAAAACCCCGCGCTTGCCCACCTCGCCGAGCAGGCGGCGATCGCGGTGGTGCCGTTCAACCCGCGCTATCATGCCATGTCCGCCCGTCACCCGATGTATCAGGGCGGCAACCCCGGCGCGCTTCTGGCCGAGGCCGATCTGGTGCTGGTGTGGGAGCAGGACGTGCCCTGGTATCCCGGCACCCACCGCCTCGCCGAAGGGGCGCGGGTGGTGCAGATCGGCGAGGACCCGCTGTTCGCCCGCTACCCGATGCGCAGCTTCCGCTCCGACCTCACCATTCGCAGCGCCGCCCTGCCGTTGTTCGAAGCGCTGGAGGCCGCGCTTGCCGGCCGACTGGGCGACGTCTCCGCCCGCCGCGCCCGCCTCGCCGCGCGCTCCGAGGCGTTGCGCGCCGAATGGGCCGCCGAGGCCGCGCGCGACGCGGCCGGCCCGGTCTGCACCATGGCCTGGCTCAACCACTGCCTGCGCGGCATCGTCGATGACGAAACGCTGGTGGTCAGCGAATACTCGTTCCGTCAGGAGCATTGCCCGCTCGATGCGCCGGGCAGCCTGTTCGGCCTCAGCCCGGCCGGCGGGCTGGGCTGGGGGCTGGGGGCGGCGATCGGCGCCAAGCTCGCCGCGCCGGAGAAGCAGGTGATCGCGGTGCTGGGCGACGGCGCCTACATGTTCGCCAACCCCACCGCCTGCCACTTCACCGCCCGCGCCCATGGGCTGCCGGTGCTGGCGGTGATCTACAACAACACCCTTTACGGTGCGGTGCGCCGCTCCACCTTGGACATGTATCCGGATTCCGTCGCCGCCAGCGAGGACGGACGGCGTCTGGCCGAACTCGGCCCCAGCCCTGATTTCGAGAAACTCGCCGAAGCCCATGGCGGCCACGGGGAACGGGTGGAGCACCCGACCGAGCTGCCGGCGGCGCTGGCCCGCGCCGCGGCCGCGGTGCGCGCGGGGCGGCAGCCGGTGGTGAACGTGCTCTGCCCGGGCGGCGGCTCGGGCGGAATGAGCGAGCGCCGCGCGGCGTGAGCGC
Organism: Acetobacteraceae bacterium; assembly: GCA_027340195.1. Classification (GTDB taxonomy): domain Bacteria; phylum Pseudomonadota; class Alphaproteobacteria; order Acetobacterales; family Acetobacteraceae; genus JAJZVS01. The sequence goes on from DAHWNE010000014.1 coordinate 5,453, forward strand.
GGTCCCGCTGACCACCCAGGTGCTGATCGTCGGCGGCGGCCCGGTCGGGCTCTCGCTGGCGATCGACCTCGCCGCCCGCGGGGTGGCGGTGACGGTGGCGGAAGCCCGCGCCCGGGGCACCCCGCCCAGCGTGAAATGCAACCACGTCGCCGCCCGCACCATGGAGGTGTACCGTCGCCTCGGCATCGCCCGGCGCATCCGCGAGGCGCCGGGCCTGCCGGCGGAGTTCCCCAACGATGTCGCCTTCCGCACCACCACCACCGGGCGCGAATTCGCCCGTATCCATATCCCGTGCCGGGCGGAACGCTATACCGACCGCTCCGGCCCGGACGGGTGGTGGCCGACGCCCGAGCCCCCGCATCGGATCAACCAGATCTATCTGGAGCCTGCGCTGGCCGCGATCGCGGCGGAACGGCCGGGGATCCGCCTGCTCTGGTCCTGCCGGGTCACCGGTTTCCGCGAAACCGCGACCGGGATCGTCGCCGAGGCCGTGGGTGCGGACGGCGCGCTGCGGATCGAGGCGGATTATCTGGTCGGCTGCGATGGCGCTGCCTCCGAGACCCGTCGCGCCATCGGCGCCCGATTCACGGGCGACGCGCTGGTGCAGCGCACCCAATCCACCGATATCGAGGCGCCCGACCTGATCGCGCGCATGGCCGCCCCGCCCGCCTGGTCCACGCAGTCGCTCAACCCGCGCCGCAGCGCCAACATCTTCGCCATCGACGGGCGCAAACGGTTCCTGGTCCACAACTACCTGCGCCCAGACGAGACCGACTTCGCCGCCGTCGATCGCGACCGCTGCCTGCGGCTGATCCTGGGCGTCGATGAGTCGTTCCGCTACCGCATTCTGGGCCGGGAGGATTGGATCGGCCGGCGGATGCTGGCCGACCGGTTCCGGCGCGGCCGGGTCTTCTTGTGCGGGGATGCCGCGCATATCTGGGTGCCGTTCGCCGGCTACGGGATGAACGCGGGGATCGCCGATGCGATGAACCTGTCGTGGATGCTGGCCGCGGTCCTGGCCGGCTGGGCCGATCCGCGGCTGCTGGATGCGCACGAAGCCGAGCGCTGGCCGATCACCGAGCAGGTCTCGCATCATGCGATGGAAACCGCGCAGCGCCTGGCGGCCGCGCGTGGCGCGGTGCCCGATGACATCGAGGACGAGACCCCGGCCGGGGATGAGGCCCGCGCCGCTTTCGGCAGCCGTGTGGCCGCCCTGAACACGCCGCAATATTGCTGTGGCGGACTGAATTTCGGCTATTTCTATGACCGCTCGCCAGTGATCGTCTATGACGGCGAGGCGGCCCCCGACTATGGCATGGACCGCTTTACCCAATCCACGGTACCCGGCTGCCGCGCGCCGCATCTCTGGCTGGCCGACGGGCGGGCGCTGCAGGACGCATTCGGCCCCTGGTTCACCCTGCTGCGGACCGATCGCCGCGCCGATGCCGACCCGCTGGTGGCCGCCGCGCGGGCGGCGGGGATGCCGCTCACGCTGTTGGATGCGCCGGAGGCGGCGTCGCTGTATCCGCGGCGGATGACGCTGATCCGCCCCGACGGGCATGTCGGCTGGCGCGGGGATGCGCCGCCGGGGGATACGGCGGCGCTGATCGCGCGGCTGCGCGGGGCGGGGACATGAAGGTGGTTGCGGTCAGCAACGATCCGGTGCGCCTCTCGTTCCTGATCGCGCTGCTGGAGGATGCCGGGGTGGCGGCGATTCTGCTGGATCGGCACGCGAGCGCGATGGACGGGAGCATCGGCGCGGTGCCGCGGCGGATCGCGGTGGCCGATGCGGATGCGGCAACGGCGCGGCGGGTGTTGGCGGAGGCAGGGGAGGGGTGAGGGGGGCGGTGTGCCGTTGGAAGAATTCCGCTCGGCTATTCCTGAGTTGCGTCAACGGGAACCATAGCCCCTGACAGCGGGTGGATGCGCCGGGAGAGAGCGGCGGCCATCGCTGACAGGCTCTGCGTCACCGGGTCACCGTCGGTCCAGTCCAGCTGCAGGCCGGTGCCGTCCCGCCACATTCGGCGGACACGCGCCCGACTTTCCTGCTGTCCTGGCCATCGTCCACGCCTCTGCACGAGAAGCAGAAGCGTGTCGGCAAGATCGTGCCAGCCGATCGGGATCTCCACAGGACCTGCCAGCACATCACCGCGCCATCGGGCCATATCGTCCAGGCTGAATCCAAGCGGGGGGATGCCCACTCCCCCCGTCACCGGGTCGGTTCCGACATCGATCGCGGTCACGCCGCGTCGAGGGGCCGTGCTGGGCAATTCAATGCCAGGGGCGAGGGTGGCGATCTGCCGCTGACCGATAAGGCACAACCGTCCTGGGCGACCGCTGATCTCGCAAACGCGGCAGGACATCTGCTCGGCCAGGTCGACGATGGCGCCGGCACCATCGTGCCCGTCGATATGGAAGCGGAGGCTGCCGAATTTCTGCTTGACCTGCTGGACTTCCGGGTCAGGGTTTTCATTCCCCTCGATCCGGGACGATAGAACTTCGGACAGCGCATCGACGATGCCGAACCAGCCATCCCCGATCTCAAAGCCCCACCCCATCGCCGTGGATTGTGGGTCGCCATGGCGCCGGGCATAAAGCCGCGGATAGCGCCGACAGAGCAGATCATCGAGTTCGCGGCTCATCTGCATATGGTCACCTCTAAAAACCCCCTCCCCTTTCGGTCTTGCATCTGATTCTGTGTTCTTCCCGCACGGACCCCGGATTCGC
>DAHWNE010000033.1 GCA_027340195.1 Acetobacteraceae bacterium
GGCGAGAACAGCTACCCGGCCGAGATCGAGCGGGTGCTGCTGGCCGATCCGCGGGTGGCTGAAGCCGTGGTGGGGCGCCGGCGCGACCCGCGCTGGGGCGAGATCCCCTGCGCCTTCGTGGTGCGGCGCGACCCGGCGCTGACCGAGGCCGATATCGAGGCGCTCTGCCGGGCCTCGCTCGCCGGCTACAAGCGCCCGCGCGCGGTCCGTTTCGTGCCGATGGAGGCGCTGCCGCGCAGCACCACGGGGAAGATCCAGCGCCACGCGCTGGAGGGCGCGGACGCCGGCTGACGCAAGGCGCGGGGGGATCAGGGGCGGCGCGCGGGGCCGAGGCGGTCGAACACCGCGAGGTCCTTGTTGTCGCGCATCAGCATCGTGATCCCGGGCATCGCCTCCAGCCCCAGGCCGCCCGGCCAGCCGGTGTCCGGGTCGGGCTGCACCCTGGCGTAGGGGGCGCCACCGAGTTTTTCCCATTTCCCGGCCGGCTTGCGCACTTCCAGCGCGACCACGGTGGCCTTGAACACCAGCCGGACGATGGGATCCCTCGGGGTGGCCGGCCGGGTGAGGCTGGGGCAGCCGGCGATGATTCGCCAGCCATTAGCGAGCGCCCAGGCGGTGAGGGCTTCCTTGTCCATGGCGGCGGGGACTCCTTGGGGTGGCAGGGTGGTACGCGCATCGCGCCGCGGCGGGAACCCCACGCCCCAGCCGCACGCGGCATTGGACTCCCGCCCCTACCCGTGAGTATCCTCCGCCCAACGACCCCGGGGGAAGCACGCGCATGACCGACGTCACCTGGACCACATCCACCCACCGCATCGCCGGCACCGCCATGCACCTGATGCGCGCCGGCGCCGGCGCCCCGCTGCTGGTGCTGCATCACGACATCGGCACCCCGGACCGCCTGCCGTTCTACGACGCGCTGGCCGCCCGCCACGACGTGCTGATCCCGCATCTGCCCGGCTGGGGCCGGTCGGAACGACCCGGCTGGATGCGCCACCCGCGCGATGTGGCGGCGATGGCGCAGTGGCTGTTGGCCGAGCTCGGCGTGACCCAGGCCGCTCTGCTCGGCCTTGGCCTCGGCGGCTGGATCGCGGCCGAGATGGCCTCCCAGGCGCCACGCGACTTTCGCGCCCTGGCGCTGGTCGGCGCGATGGGCATCAAACCGCCTGAGGGCGACATCCTCGACCAGGCGATCGTGAGCTACATCGCCTATCCGCAGGCCGGGTTCCACAACCCGGAGGCGTTCCGCGCCGTCTATGGCGACGTCTCCACCGACCAGCTGGAAGCCTGGGACATCGCCCGCGAGATGTGCTTCCGCATCGCCTGGAAGCCCTACATGTATAGTCAGACCCTGCCGCATCTGCTGGGCGGCGTGCGGGCCCCGGCGCTGGTGGTCTGGGGCGAGGACGACCGCATCGTCCCGGTCAGCGCCGGCCACGCCTACGCCCGGGCGCTGCCGGCGGCACGTTTCGCCACCGTGCCCGCGGCCGGACATTTCGTGGATATGGAACAACCCGCGGCACTGGCCAGGCTGGTGCTGGACTTCCTCGCCGCCTGAGACCGTGAGGCAACGCCCGCGACCCACCGCGCCGGGACGCAAACCCGGCCCTTGCAGCGGACGGGCGTTCACAAGTTCGAGTGCCTTTACCGCGCTGCGCGAACCCAAGGGAGCGATGCCATGCACCTGATGTATTTCACCGAACAGCCGATGTCCGCCTACGACAGCAAGGCCGGGCTCGACTACGGCGCCACCGCGCTGACCTTCTCCAACAGTCATTTCGATCCGGTGGCGGGTAGCCGGCTCTACAACCAGTACCTCGAAGACTACATCTACGCGGAGGAATGCGGCGCCGACGGCATCATGCTGAACGAGCACCACAACGCCCCGTTCTGCATGCAGGCCAAGACCAACGTGTTCGCCTCCATCCTGGCCGCGGTCACCAAGCGGGTGAAGATCGTCAT
>DAHWNE010000039.1 GCA_027340195.1 Acetobacteraceae bacterium
GCCGACCGTGGCGCTGATGGCGATCAACGAGGAACTCGGCCGCACCGTGGTTCCCTTCACCTTCCCGCCCGACAGCCCGAACCTGCACATGCTGCTGGCGGTGGCCAGTCCCGAACAGCGGGAGAAATACCTCCGCCCCTACGCCGAAGGCACCGCGGTCTCGGCGATCGCCATCTCCGAACCCGGCGCCGGCGGCGACCCGGCGGGCATGACCACCCGCGCGGTGCGCGACGGCGAGGATTGGGTCATCAACGGGCGCAAGATCTGGGTCTCGCGCGTGCCGGCGGCCGATTTCATCATCGTCATGGCCCGCACCGGCGAGGGCAAGCGCCACGAGGGCATCTCCGCCTTCATCGTCGAGCGCGGCACCAAGGGCTTCATCATCGAGCGCGAGATCGCCATGATCGGCGGGCGGCGCACCTATGAACTCGTGTTCGAGGACTGCCGCATTCCCGGCAAGCAGCTGCTGGGCACGCTCGGCCAGGGCTTCGCGCCAATGCAGCTGCGCCTGACCGTGCGGCGCCTGCAGATGGGCGCCTGGTGCCTGGGCATCGCCCGGCGCGCGCTGGCCATGATGTGCGAACAGGCGAAGAACCGCACCACCTTCGGGATGAAACTTTCCGACCGCCAGGCGATCCAGTGGTGGGTCGCCGAGGCGGCGACGCAGATCCACGCCTGCCGGCTGATGGTGATGGACGCCGCCGCCAAGCACGACGCCGGGCAGGACGTGCGGACCGAGGCCTCGATGATCAAGGTGTTCGCCACCGAGATGGCCGGCAGCGTCACCGACCACGCGATGCAGACCTTCGGCGCCATGGGCATGACGAAGGAATTGCCGTTGCAGCTGCTGGCCCAGCAGGTGCGGGTGATGCGGGTCTATGAGGGGCCGAGCGAGGTTCACCGCATGGTGATCGCCCGGCGCATTCTCTCCGATCGGCGCTGACCCGGTCGGCGCCGCCCGATGCATCCGCTCGAACGCTTCTTCTGGCCGCGCGGGGTGGCGGTGATCGGCGCGTCGCCGGACACGCACCGCATCCGCGGCCTGTTGCTCGCGCATCTGCGCAACAACGGCTTCGCCGGGCGGATCGTGCCGGTGAACCCGAGCTACCGCGAGATCGACGGGCTGGCCTGCTACCCCAGCCTCGCCGCGGCGGGCGGGGAGGTGGATCTGGCCGCCATCGCGGTGCCGGCGGCCGCGGTGCCGGCGGCGCTGGACGATTGCGCCGCCGCGGGGGTTCCGTTCGCGGTGATCATCACCTCGGGCTTTGCCGAGCAGGGCGGCGGCACCGGCGCCGACCAGGCCGGCTTGCGCCGCGCGGGCGGGCCGCGGCTGGCGGGGCCGAATTGCGAGGGGTTCTACAACGCCCCGGGAAATCTGGCGGTCACCTTCTCCCCCACCGTGGAGGCGCGCGCGACCGGCACGGTCTTGGGCGGCAAGCGGCTCGGCGTGATCGCGCAATCGGGCGGGATCGGGTTCTCGCTGTTCCAGCGCGCCCGGGCCGCCGGGCTCGGCATCAGCTATGCCATCTCCACCGGCAACGAGGCGGATCTGACCGCCGCCGACTTCCTCGAGTACATGATCGCCGATCCGCGCACCGACGCGGTGCTGATGTTCTGCGAGGCGATCCGCGATCCCGACCGGTTCCGCGCCGCCGCCGAGGCCGCGCGCGCCGCCGGCAAGCCGATCATCGCCATCAAGGTCGGGACGTCGGAGGCCGGGCAGCGCGCCGCTGCCTCCCACACCGCCGCCCTCAGCGGCGCGGCGACCGCCTATCACGCCGTTTTCGCCGCCCATGGGGTGATGGAGGCCGCCGATCCGGCCGAGGCGGTGGCGCTGGCCGGGCTGGCGCTGACCGCGCCCATCCCGCGCGGGCGGCGGGTGGGGGTGATCACCGTCTCCGGCGGCGGCGGGGCGTGGATGGCCGATACGCTCACCGCCAACGGGCTGGACCTGCCCACCCTCTCGCCGGGCTTGCAGGACGCCATCCGCGCCTACACGCCGAGCTATGCCGCGCCGGCCAACCCGGTGGACACCACCGCGCAGGGGTCCAACACCGGGCCGATGATGATGCGCACCGTCGCGCTGCTGGAGGCGAGCGACGAGCTCGACAGCCTGGTGCTGGTCAGCTCCTTCGCCAGCGAAACCCGCACCACCCTGGACCCGGCGGTGCTGGGTCCGATCGTCGCGCGCGGACGGATGCCGGTGGTGGTCTGGAGCTACACCGAACCCTCCGGCTTCGGCCGCGCGAAGGCCGCCGAATGCGGGGTGTTCCTGCGCACCGACCTGCGGGCGCTGGGCGCGGCGCTGGGCAAATACACCGCCTGGGCAGCGGCGCGCGGCCATGCGCCGGTGCCGGTCGCGCCGCTGGCCCCGCGCCCGTGGCCGGTCGGGCTGCCGCGCGTGCTGACCGAGCATCGGGTGAAGGCCTTGCTGGCGGAGTACGGCCTGCCTGCCGCCGCGGACCGGCTGGCCCGGACGGCCGAGGAGGCGGTCGCCGCCGCCACGGCGCTGGGCTACAAGGTGGCCCTGAAAATCCAGTCCCCCGATGTCCCGCACAAGACCGAGGCCGGCGGAGTGCGGCTCGGTCTCGCCGATGCCGAGGCGGTGCGTGCCGCCTTTGCCGCCATCTCCGCCGCGGTGGCCGCCCATGCGCCGGCGGCCGAAATCGAGGGCGTGCTGGTCAGCCGCATGGCCCCGCCCGGGGTGGAGTTGGTGATCGGCTGCGTGAACGATGCCACCTTCGGGCCGATCCTGATGCTGGGGCTGGGCGGCACCGGCATCGAGCTGTTCGGCGACGTCGCCCATCATCCGGCCCCGGTCAGCGCGGAGACCGCGGAGGCGATGCTGCGCTCCCTGACCGGGGCGCGGCTGCTGCGCGGCTTTCGCGGCGCGCCGCCGGTGCCGACGGCCGGGGTAGCGGCGCTGGCCTCGCTGATTTCGCGGATCGCGGTCGCGCATCGGGATCGGATCGCCGAGATCGAGTTCAACCCGGTGATCGTGCATCCGGATGGCGCGGTGACGATCGCCGACGCGCTGGCGTCGTTGCGGTGAGGGGCGGGCCGACCTGTCGGGGTTGACGCGGCGAGCCGCCCGTTTCCGCCTCGCGGCCTGATGCGAAGATCGGCCCGCCCGCCCCGTCCGCCGGGCCCGCCTTGACCCGCCCCGCCTTGACCCGCCCCGGCCCCGCGCCCATACGCCGGCCAACGCCCCGGGGTATCATGTCGGAAACCCGCATCGTCACGCCCGACGAGGCCGAACTCCGCCTCGATCGCTGGCTGCGCCGTCAGCTGCCCGGCCTGCCGCAAAGCGCCATCCAGAAACTCTGCCGTACCGGCCGCCTGCGGATCGATGGCGCGCGCGCGGAGCCGGGCACGCGCCTGGTGGCCGGCCAGGAGATCCGCCTGCCGCCGCTCACCCCCGCCCCGGCCCCCGCCGCGCCGCGCCCGCCCGCCGATCCGGCGCTGGCGGCGCGGCTGCGCGCGGCGGTGCTCTATCGCGACGACCAACTGCTGGTGCTGAACAAGCCCGCCGGCCTGCCGGTGCAGGGCGGTCCCGGCATCGCCGTGCATCTGGACGGCGCGCTCGACGCGCTCGCCTTCGGCGCCGAGCGGCCGCGGCTGGTGCATCGGCTGGACCGCGACACCTCGGGCGTGCTGGTGCTGGCCCGCGGGGCGCGGGTGGCCGCGCAGTTGGCTGCCGCATTTCGCGGCCGGACCATGGAGAAGACCTATTGGGCGGTGGTCGCTCGCCGTCCGATCCCGCCCGAGGGCCGCATCGACCGCCCGCTGCGCCGCATCGCCGGCCCGCGCGGCGGGCGCACGATGCTGGCCGAGCCCGGCGATCCGGAGGCGGCGCGGTCGATCAGCCGCTATCGTACCCGCGATCACGCGGGAAAGCTCGCTTGGCTGGAACTGATCCCGGAGACCGGGCGGACCCATCAACTCCGCGTGCATTGCGTGGCGATCGGCGCGCCGATCCTGGGTGACGTGACCTATGCCACGCCGGATCAGAACGGCGCGTTCGCGGCCACGGTGGCCGGGCTTTCAACCGCGCTGCACCTGCACGCCCGCGCGCTCCGCCTGCCGCACCCGGAGGGCGGCACGCTCACGGTGGAAGCGCCGCTGCCACCCCATATGATCGAGACGTTCCGCACCCTGGGCTTCGTCGCGCCGGACCCGCGTCCGCCGCGCCGCGCCTGAACCGCCGGAGGCACCATGGCCCGTCCTTCCCGAATCGGCCGCGTTCTGCGCTGGACCGGCCTCGTCCTCGGCATCCTGGTGCTGGCGGTGGTCGCGGTCGTGGCCTGGACCCTGGCCACCTTCAACCCCGACAGCCTCAAGCCGCGGCTGGAGGCGGAGGTCCATGCGCTGACCGGGCGTACCCTGGCGCTGAACGGGCCGATCCGCCTGCATCTCTCGCTCCATCCCGCGCTCGAGGTGAGCGATGTCGCCCTGTCCAACCCGCCCGGGTTCTCGCGGCCGGAGATGGCGCGGCTGGGCAAGCTGTCGCTCGGGCTCGACGCGCTGGCGCTGCTGCATGGGCAGATCGCGATCAGCCGGCTGACCCTGGATCGGCCGGACATCCTGCTGGAACGGGCGAAATCCGGGGCGGTGAACTGGCGCTTCGCGCCGGCCGCCGCCAAATCCGCGCCGGCCGCCGGCGCGACATCCACGCCCGCCGCCGCGCCGGGGGGCGGGATGTCGCTGTTCGTGGGCGCGGTGCGGCTGGTCGATGCCACGCTGGGCTACCGCGACGACGCCACCGGCAAGGCGACGATCCTGCACCTGCCGTCGCTTACCCTCACCGAGGCCTCGCCCTCCGCGCCGCTGGTCCTGACCGCGACCGGGGCGCTGGGGGCGGCGCCCCTGTCGATGCAGGTCACCACCGGCAGCCTGACCGCGTTGATGGGGGATGCGGCGGTGCCGCTGCGGGCGCGGCTCGCCGCCGCCGGGGCCGACCTGACCTTGGACGGGCGGATTGCGCATCCGCTCGCCGGGTCGGGGATCGCGCTCGACGTGACCGCCGCGGTGCCGTCCTTGCGCGCGGTGGGGCAGCTCGCGGGCATGAGCCTGCCGGCGATCCGCGTGGGGCTGCGCGCAAAGCTGGCGCTGCCGGGGACGGTGGCGCAGGGCGGGCGGATCAGCGGTCTGAGCCTGACCTTGCCGGGCGGGACCGTCACCGGCGATCTGGCCTTGCGGCTGGCGTCGGTGCCGACGGTCAGCGGCGCCCTGTCCAGCGCGACGTTCGACGCCGATACGCTGCTGGCGGCGCTGCGCGGAACGCCGGCCGCCGCGCCGGCGCATCCGGCCCCGGCTGCTGCGACGTCCGGAGCGACGGCGGGGGCACCGGCGGCGGCCGGGGGGTATGTGATCCCGACCACGCCCTTGCCGCTGGGCGCGCTGCGGACGGTGGACACCGATCTGCGCGTCAGCATCGGCGCGCTGACCGCCGGCGGGCAGGTGTGGCGCAATCTTTCCCTGCCGGTGCGGCTGCAAGCCGGGCGGCTGAGCCTGGCGCCGTTCGCCGTCACCACGCCCTCGGGCCCGGTCAGCGGCGATCTCGCGATTGATGCGGCGGCGGCGCGCCCGCCGGTGTCGCTGCGCTTGCACGCCCCGGCGGTAGCGCTGGCCGCGCTGCTGAAGCTGGCCGGGGAGAAGGGGCTGGCCAGCGGCACCATGGCGATCGATCTCGATCTGCACGGGGCGGGTGCGTCGCCTCATGCGATCGCCGCCAGCCTGACCGGCACCGCGGTGGCGACGATGCAAGGGGGCAGCATCGACAACGCGGTGGTGAACCGGATGTTCGGGCCGATGCTGGCGCGCGCCAATCTGGCGGGGCTGCTGGCCCATGGCGGGCAGAGCCGGATCGAGTGCGTCGCGGCGCGTCTGACCGCCGCCAACGGGGCGGCGCGGCTGGCGCCGTTCCTGTTCGCTTCCACCCTGAACACGGTCGATGGCGGCGGCACGCTCAATCTGGGCGCGGAGACGCTGGACCTGACCTTCCGCCCGCAGGCCCGCGCCGGCGGCACCGGTGTCGCGGTGCCGGTGCATGTGGGCGGGCGGTTCGCCGCGCCGTCCTATGGCCTCGCCCAGGGGGCGATCGCCCAGGCCGGGATCGGCGCCGCGCTGTCGTTCCTCTCGGGGCAGAAGCTGGCGGTGCCTGCCGGGTTGCAGGCCAGCCGGCCGAGCTGCGCGGCGGCGCTGGCCTCCGCCCGCACCGGCGCCCCGTTGCCGGCCGCCCCGGCGCCGAAGCCCGCCGCCCCGGCGCCCACCCAAGCCAAGCCCGGCACGATCAACCCGGGTGCGATCCTGAAGCAATTGTTCCACTGATCCGATGGAGGCGCCGATGAGCGACCGACCGCGATTTTTCGATGATCTCGCCGGGATGGCGGGCGGCGCCCTCTCGGCGCTCGCCGGGCTGCGGGAGGAGGCGGAGGCGATCGTGCGCGCCCGCATCGACGAGGCGCTGCGCCGGCTCGACCTGGTGCGGCGGGAGGAGTTCGACGCGGTGCAGGAACTGGCCGCGCGGGCGCGCGCCGGGCAGGAGGCGGCGGAGGCGCGGCTGGCGGCGCTGGAAGCCCGGGTGGCGGCGCTGGAGGCCGCCGGGGCGGAGTCCTTGCCCGACGATTCTGTCTGACAACTTGACAACGCGCGGCCCGGGTGGAATCTCCCGCTCAACCCCGCCAATAGGAGGAACCGTCCCGATGACCGACCGCATCGACGATCAGGCCGCCGAGCAGGTCGCCGCGCGCCTGCCCCGCCGGGCGATGGTGAACGGCGTCGCCGCCGGCTCGGCCGCCGCGCTGCTGGCTGCCGCGACCCGCGCCCGCGCCGCGGGCGCCCCCGCCGGCGCGTTCCCGGCGCATCCGCGCTGGAAATTCGTGTTCGTCAACCACGTCACCACCAACCCATTCTTCGTGCCCACGCAGTACGGCATCCATGACGCCTGCGAACTGCTCGGCTGCGAGTATCAATGGACCGGCTCCGAGACCTCGGACGTGGCGCAGATGGTGAACGCGATGAACACCGCGATCGCCGCCAAGGCGGACGCGATCGCGGTGGCGATCGTCGATCCGCGCGGCTTCGACCGCCCGGTGGCGCGGGCCATGGCGGCGGGGATTCCGGTGTTTTCCTACAACGCCGACGCGCCGCGCGGCAGCCCGAACAAGCGGCTGGCCTATATCGGCCAGGACCTGTTCCTGTCCGGCCAGCAGATGGGCACGAAGATCGTGCAGCTGGTGAAGGCGGGGAAGGTGGCGCTGTTCATCGCCACGCCGGGGCAGCTCAACCTGCAGCCGCGCATCGACGGCGCGATGGACAGCATCAAGAAATCGGGGGCCAAGATCGAGGCGCATATGATCGCCACCGATCCGACCGCCAATGTTTCGCTGTCGAAGATCCGCGCCTATTACCTGGGCAATCAGGACGTGAAGGGGATGTTCGGCTCCGGCGGCGGGGATACCATGAATGTCGGGCTGGTGATGCGCCAGTACGACCTGCCGAAGAAGGGCGTGCATGGCGGCGGGTTCGACCTGCTGCCGAAATCGTTGCAGGCGGTGCATGACGGCTATCTGGATTTCGTCATCGACCAACAGCCCTATCTGCAGGGCTTCTATACGGTCATGGAAATGTTCATGTTCAAGGCCTCGGGCGGGTTGGTCGGTCCGGCCAACATCAACACGGGGCTGAAATTCGTCACCAAGGGCTCGGTCAACCCGTATCTCACCACCAAGACCCGTTACGAGGGCAGTTCGGCCAAACCGCAGATCGTGCCGCGCTCCGGCCCGATCGCGAGCTGAGCCGTTGTCCGCTGCGGCAACCGCGGGCGGCCTGCGCGGCCGCCTGCGCGAATTCCTGCTGCGTCCCGAGGCCAGCGTGATCGTGGTCGCGGTGGTGCTGGTGATCTATTTCCAGTTCGCCAACGTCAACTTCCTGACCAACGCGAATCTCCAGACGCTGTCGCAGTTCATCGCCACCCCGGTCATCATCGCCTGCGGCGAGATCATGCTGCTGATCTGCCGCGAGATCGATCTTTCGGTGGGCCAGGTGTTCGCGCTGGCGCCGTTCGTGATGGAGCGCGCGCATGACTGGGGCCTGCCGGTGCCGCTGGCGATGGCGGTGGCCCTCGCGGTCTCGGGCGGGGTGGGGTTCGTGATCGGCCTCATCACCCTGCGCCTGAGGGTACCGTCCTTCATCACCACGCTCGGGATGCTGTTCCTCATCACCGGGCTCACGCTCACCATCTCGCGCGGGTTTCCGGCCGACACGCCGGGCGGGAAGCTGCTGACCAACCTGATGGGCAACTGGGGCTACGCCGAGATCTGCTGGGCGTTCGCGGTGGTGGCGCTGATGCATATCGTGCTGCGCCATACCCGCTGGGGGCTGCACACCATCGCCACCGGCGGCAACGCCATCGCCGCGGCCGAGGCCGGGATCGACATCGATCGCATCCGCATGGGCAATTTCATCCTCACCAGCACGTTGGGCGGCTTTGCCGGGCTGCTGGAGGCGTTCCGCATCGGCAGCACCGACCCGCTGGCGGGCGGATCGAACATCATGTTCCTCGGCGTCGCCTCGGGCGTGATCGGCGGTACCGCCATCGCCGGCGGGGCGGGGACCATCATCGGCGGGCTGGTGGGCGGGATCGTGCTGGGGGTGTTGCAGGACGGGTTCACCTTGCAGGGGATCAACGCCTTCACCTTCGACATCATCATCGGCGCGGCGATCCTGCTGGCGATGGTGGCCAATATCCATCTGGCGCGGCTGCGCGGCGGGGCGCGATGAGCACCGAGGCGCTGCGGGCCGAGCGGATCGTCAAGACTTTCGGCCATGTGACGGCCCTGGCCGGGGTCTCCATGCATGTCGCGCGCGGGGAGATGCTGGGCATCCTGGGCGATAACGGCGCCGGCAAATCCACCCTGATGAAGATCCTGACCGGGTTCCACCAGCCGAGTTCGGGGCAGGTCTTCGTGAACGGCGCGCCGGTGACGCTCGCCTCGGTCGATCGCGCCCGCGCGCTCGGGATCGAGTGCGTCTATCAGGATCTGGCGCTGATCAACGGGCTGTCGATCTATCACAACCTGTTCCTCAACCGGGAATTGCTGCGTCCCGGGCCGTTCCGCCTGCTGGATCATCGCGCCATGCGGGAGCGCGCGCGGGCGGCGCTGGCCGATATCGGGGTGAACATCCCCTCGGTCGATCTGGAGGTCGGGCAGCTCTCGGGCGGGCAGCGGCAGGCGATCGCGGTGGCGCGCGCGGTGGCGTCCGACGCGCGCATCCTGCTGCTGGACGAACCGCTGGCGGCGATGGGGGCGCGCGAGGCCGGGCTCATCATCGACCTGATCGAGCGGCTGAAGTCGCGCGGCGACATCGCCATCGTGATGATCGCGCATAACTACGCGCAGACGCTGGAGATCTGCGATCGGGTGATGCTGATGCAGCACGGGGAAGTGACTTACGAGAGCCGGGCGGCGGAGACTTCGGCGGCGGAGCTGCTCGAGATCGTGCGGCGGGAGTATCGGGCCGCGCGGGCGGGTTAGCCGCCGCGCGCGAGCGGAATCGGCCGCGCGCGATACGACGCCAGCCCCCGCCCGGGTGGCGCCACCCCGCCTGGCGGCGCGGCGCGCAGGATCCGGTATCCCCCGCGCGCCGGCGGGGGGGCCAGCGCCATCGGCACCAGCGGGGCGAACGGAGCGATCGCCGCGACCTCCGGCGCCGGCGCCGCCTCGGCCGGACCGCCGAGCCCGGCCCAGGCCTGCATCACCCGCGCCCGATAGGGGCCGGCCAGTGCCGGCGTCTGCGAGTGATACGCCGCCGCCGCCTGCCCCCAGTCATGCGTCTGGCCGAACAGCCGGCGCAGAAACCCGGCTGCCCACGCGGCATTGGCCACCGGGTCGAATGCCTGCGCCAGCGAGGCGAAGGCGTTCGGGTGGTGCATCAGGTTGACTTGCAGGCAGCCGACATCGATCGAGCGCATCCCGCCCGCGCGTGCCGACCGTACCGCCGCGATCGCCGCCGCCTTGGTGGCGAAGAACCGACCGGTGCCGTCGAAATCGACGCTCCAGGGCCAGGGAAGCGCGCCCGATTGTCCGGTGACGCGCCGTCCGGTCTCCACCAGGCCGATCGCTTGCAGCAGGCCGTGCGGGATGCCCTGGGCCCGCTCGGCCGCGGCGATCGCGGCGCGGCAGGCCAGTGCCGGGGCGGCATCGGCCACCAGGGGCGCCGCCGCGGCGGGATGGGGCAGGGCAGGGGCCTCCCAGAACGGCCCCGACGGCACCGGTCCGGGCGGGACGCTGGTGGGAATCTCCCCGTCAAGATTGGCCCGAGCCATACCGGACGGTAGCAGGAGAACCCCGAGAAGCGGCAAAAACCGGCGCATTCCCAGTGATCTAGGGGAAAATCCTTAACAATTCCCTACCCCCGCCCTCTGCAATGCTGCGATGCAAAATAATGCTTGCACCCGCCCCTCCGACTCCCTATTTTGTGCGTCGCAGCAAATGCGGCTTCGGCCGCGCTGGCTGCTTTCTTGGACGTTTCCTCCCTAAACTTGGCGGGGCCACAAGCCCCGCCATTTTTTTGTCTTGCGTCCGGACGTGGCCGGGTCTGATCGGGCGTGGTATGGGGACCGGAAGGCCAGGGGGGCGCTGCCCC
>DAHWNE010000040.1 GCA_027340195.1 Acetobacteraceae bacterium
AGGTTACAAGGCGCAGCGCCGCCCATCGGGGCACGACATCAGCGAGAAGTTTGCTATCGACAACGGCGCCGCCATCCCGCCCAATCTGATCGCCCTGCCGAACACCGAAAGCAACGGTGCCTACCAGCGTTATTGCGAGGCGCGCGGCATCGTCGCGCACCCAGCGCGGTTTCCGGCCGAGCTGCCAGAGTATTTCATCCGGATGCTGACTGACCCGGGTGATCTGGTGCTGGATCCCTTCGCCGGCTCCTGCGTCACTGGCGAGGTGGCGGAGCGGTTGGGGCGGCGTTGGGTCTGTGCCGAGCTGGTGAGTGCCTATCTGCAGGGCGCGCTGGGCCGGTTTCCGGTCCAGCCGCCTGCGCCGGCAGCCGATGACGGCGGCTATCGCATCCCCCGCCCCGGCCTGTTGTGGGGCGCGGGCGATCCGGCCCCACTGGCCGCAGATGGCGGACGGCAGCGGCCGGCGTCGGTGCGGACCGCGAAAGGCCGTCGCGCGATCGCCGGCTCGGCGGAGCCACTGCCGCTGGCGGCGCGCCCGCCGGGCGAATAGGCTGCGCAAGCCAACAGGAAACGCCCATGATCAAGCTCGTCTCCCTGCTCACCCGCCGCCCCGAACTGACCCACGAGCAGTTCGTCCGCCACTGGCGCGACATCCACGGCCCGCTGGCGCTGGCCGTGCCCGGTGTCCGCCGTTACGTGCAGTCGCACATCCGCGGCACCCGCGTGCGTGCCGACATCCCCGAGACCGCGGTCGAGATCGACGGCATCGCCGAGCTCTGGTACGACGACGAGGCGGCGTTGGCCGCCTCCGCCGCCACCCCGGAGGCGCGCGCGCTCTATGCCGACGGCGCGCTCTTCATCGGCCGCATCAAGACCTATCTCATCGACGAGCAGGTCATCATCCCGCCGGAGTGACCGCGGCCTCGCGCCAGGTGGCCAGCGCGGCCAGCAGCATTGCCGCCTGTACCAGCGCGCAGAGCCCCACGCAGCCCGGCCAGCCGAACCGGTGCCACAGCCCGGCCGGCGCCACGCCGCCCAGGCTGCCGCCGATGTAATAGACCATCACGTAGAGGCCCACCGCGGTGGACTTGGCCCGCCGCGCGGCCTCGCCGATATAGCCGATCGCCAGCGCGCCATCCACGAAGGCCGCCGCCGCGAACAGCGCGAGTCCGGCGACGATGGCGGGCAGGGAGTCCACCAGTGTCAGTCCCAGCCCGGCCACGCCGACCAGCGTGGCGCCCGCCAGGGTCACCCGCCGCCCCACCCGCACCGCGAGCCGTGTCGCCAGCGGGGTCGCCACCATCCCCGCCAGATAGACCACGAAGATCGAGCCCAGCCCGGCCGGGCCCAGCCGGAAGGGCGGCGCGGCGAGCAGGAAATTGGCGTAGGTGAAGGCGGCCACGATCACGAACAGCACCCCGAACCCGACCGCGAAGGTCCCCAGCAGGCGCGGGTTGCGCAGATGCTCGGCGAAACCCTGGAAGGTGGCGTGCCAGCCGCGCACCGGGCGGAACCGGCGCTCCCGCGGCAGCAACACGCCGACGCCGAGGGCCGCGAGCAGGGTGCAGCCGCCCAGCACGTAGAACGCCGCCCGCCAGCCGAACCATTCCGCCGACCAGCCGGCCAGGAACCGGCCGAAGAATCCGGCGAAGATGGTGCCGGACGAATAGGTGCCGGCCAGCCGGATGGTCTCGGCGCCTTCGGTCTCGTCGGCGATATAGGCGATGGTGACGGCGAAGACGAACGGCAGCAGCAGCCCCTGGACGAAGCGCCAGGCCAGCATCGCGGCGAGACTCCCGGAAAGGCCGATCATCAGCGTGGGTGTCACCAGCCCCCAGATCGCCGTCACGATCAGCCGCTTGCGCCCCAGCATGTCCGAGACCGAGCCGACCAGCGGGGCCATCATCGCCACCGCCGAGGTGGTGGCGGTGATGGTCAACCCCGCCGCCGCCGGGGGCACGGCGAAGCTCGCCGCGATCAGCGGCAGCACCGCCTGGATGGAATACATGTTGAGGAAGGTGATGACCCCGGCCAGCGCGACGCCGGCGGTGCGGCGTCGCGCCCAGGGACTCTCCGGGATGGGCTCCGCCGCGTGCGCTGACTGGCTCAGAATCGTCGCTCGAACACCGTGACCACGTCGCCCGGGGACAGGGCGGCGTCGCGCCCGGCCCTGGCCGTCAGCGCCCCGCCATGCCGGGACCGGACGACTTCAGCATAGCCGGTGACGGCGCGATAGGTGAAGCCGCCGGCCTCGGCCACCGCGGTCAGCACGGTCATCCCCGGCTGGTAGGGGAAGGCGCCGGGCTTGCGCACCTCCCCCAGCACGAACACCGGGCGGTAGCGCAGGACTTCCACCGCGACCGAGGGCGCGCGTTCGAGGCCCGCCGCCTTCAGCGCGTATTCCAGCGCGCGGGCCAAGCCCGACGCGGTGAAGCCGGCGGCGTGGAAGCGCCCGAGCAGGGGCAGCTCGATGTCGCCGGCCCCGGAGATGCGGAAATCCCCGTCCAGCGCCGGGTCCGCCACCGTCAGCAGGCGCAGCTTGTCGCCCGCGCCGAGGCGATAGGGGCCGGCCGGGGCTTGCGGCAGCGGTGGCAGGCCGGCCCCCGGGGCGCAGGCGGCGAGCGGGAACAGCAGCAGCAGGGCTAGAGCGCGGCGCATGGGGGCAGGATCGCGCAGGCGGTTGTACGAAGGGTTAACATCCTTTTGAAAATGGGAGCGGCGGCAACGCAGAATGCACGACCGATAGATCTCAACTGGCAAGCGCGAGTTCCTTCCTTTTGAGCGCCTGCACCAGCGGCAGGTCCGACGAAATGGTTCCGCCGCAAAAGCCGATCTGCCCCGGCGTCTCGCACCAACCGCCACCAGCCTTGCCGTCGTTGTGGCCGTAGCCTGGGCCGCACGTGGCGATCGCGTCGTGCTCCGCAAAAAAATCCCGCCGCCGGGCCTCGTCGCTCCATTGACCCGCCTGCCCTGGCGCCTAGATATGAGCATGAACTAGTCCGGTATCGTACCTACCGACCAAATCCGGTACCGTCCTCCAATATCAATCACCTTGCCATATAAACCACAAATTCTTCTTTCATCCCCGCATCGAATGAGAAGACTATGATGATTTCTTCCCGTTTCACGCGCGTCGTTTCCATGAGGCGGAGTATTTCTCATATTTCTTCTATCCACACCTATTGTAGATTAGTCATATACGTTTATAGTCATGTGATGGAGAAATATCATGTCTGGTAATTACGGAACCATTATGTCAATCCTGTTTACGATATTTGCTCTGATATTGGCATTAGTCCATCATGAATCGATAGTTCGAGCGGTGCCGGTTCTCGTTCAACTGCTGCTCGCTCGCATGCGGCTGCTGACCGCTCTTGTACAGCTGCTGACCGCTTTTGTGCAGCTGCTAACCACTCTTGTGCGGCGCTGACCACTCTCGTTCTGATCGTGCCCACCGCGTGGAGTAGCAGCACGTCTCCTGGGCAGGGCTGAGCTGCCTCGGATCAGGATGGCAGGGCTGCCATCCTGAGGGTGGGATCATCGCTCAGGGGGGGCGATGGTGGGGATGTCCCGGCCCCTGTTGAGACTTTCTGGCGGCGTTGCTCCCCTTGAGCCGGTAGGCTCGGGGTGTCTCCTCCACAACAGGAGAGCAACGCCATTGACAGGAGTAGAGAGACATCGAGCGACACGCGAGAGGTAGCCGTAGCCGAGGCTTGGCCGAGAGGGTCGGAACAAGCTTCGAGCGGTTCTGCCTGACCGCCGGCCTGAGCGCGCTGAGCCGGATGATGGACCAGGACGCGATCGCGTTGTGCGGCCCGCGCTACGGCCACAACGACGGCAAGGCTGGCCATCGCTGGGGCAAGACGCGGGGCAAGACGCGGGGCAAGATCGGCTTTCACGGCGGCACCTGTCGCTGGACCGACAGCGGGTGCGCGCCCGCGATGGGAAGGAACTGGCGCTCCCCTCCCGGGAGGCGCACAGTCCGAGGACCGGCTGGGCCGCTGGGCGCTGAACCTGATGCTGATCAACGTCCCGACCCGCCGCTTCGGCCGGGGATGCGGCTGCCGGAGGGGACATTCCGGCGTCACCCGGCGGCGGCACCTGGAAGCCGCTGGTGTCGCGCCGGTTCGCGGCGCTGTCGGCGGACCAGATGAAGGCGCGGATGGCGGCATAGACTTGAGGACCTGGTGCTGCCGGCGGCGATCGGGATCGCCGGAGACGGTGGGCAGCGCCCGCTCGGCGTGGCGGAGGGCGCGACGGAGAACGCCGGGGCGGTGCAAGCCCTGCTGGACACCCTGATCGAGCGGGGTCTGGACCCGAAGGTCCGCCGCCTGTTCATCGTCGATGGCGCGAAGGCACTGCGCCAGGCTTGCGAACCGGACGACGCGGACAAGGCGAAGACGCTGATCCGCAACCCGGCGCGCCGGCGCCTCCCGCCGGTCGGGCGTTCGGCACGGTCTATCTGCGTTCATCTGCGTCCATTCGCGTGCATCTGCGTTCCCCTTCCTTTACGCACGACCGCGCGGCACGGAACCCGGTCATCTGCCGCGATCGTCCGGCACTTGCACCACGATGTCGGTTCCCGGCGCGGCGGCGACGGGGGCGGCGGTATCGCCGCGCGGATGCGCCTCAACAGGGCCGGTTTGCCCCGGCGCGTCCGCTGGGGCAGGCTGCCGGGCCAGCCCAGGGAGAGATCGTCATGCCGGTGCTGCAACATGGCCAGGTGCGCATCCGCTACGAGGAAGCCGGCGCGGGGATACCCCTGCTCATCCTCCCCGGCGGCGGCCTCAACGCCACCATCGACTACGTCACCGGCGCCGCCCCGTTCGACGCCATCGCCGAGTTCCGCGGCGACTACCGCTGCATCGCCGCCGATCTGCGCAACGCGCCGCGCGGGGGTTCGGCCGGGCCGCTCGAGATCGACAGGCCATGGGATGCGTTCACCGACGACCAGCTGGCGCTGATGGACCATCTGGGCATCGATCGGTTCCTGGTGCTGGGCTACTGCATCGGCGGGCCGCTGATCTGGAACCTGCTCAAGCGCGCGCCGGGGCGGGTGATCGCGGCGGTGCTCGCCCAGCCGAGCGGCTTCCGCCCGGAGCAGCCGGACCTGTTCTACCAGAACAACATCGCCGGCTGGGCCCCGGCCCTCTGCGCGGCGCGCCCCGAGATCACCATGGAGATGGCCGCGGCCTTCCTGACCCGGATGTATCGCGAGCGGGCGGATTTCGTGATGACGGTCAGCCGCGACTTCGTGCGCGGATGCCAGACGCCGGTGCTGATCCTGCCCGACGACATCCCCGCCCACCCCTACGCGGTGGCGATGGAGTCCGCCCGCCTCGCCCCCAACGCCCAAGTGAGCCTCTATCCCTGGAAGGAGCCGAAGGAGCTTGTGCCGCTGGCGGTGCGGCATATCCGCAGCTTCCTGCGCGCCCATCGCGACGGGGGGTAGGGCGCGCCCGGTCCGGCGGTGGTTGCCCGCCCGGCGCGGCGCCGTTATGTCTCCGCCGCCCCTTCCCGGACCCCGTGCCTGCCCATGCCTCGCATCGTGATGAAATTCGGCGGCACCTCGGTGGCCGACCTCGACCGCATCCGCGCCGTCGCGCGCCGGGTGAAGCGCGAGGTCGAGGCCGGCAACGAGGTCGCGGTGGTGGTCTCGGCGATGGCCGGCGCCACCAACCAGCTGGTCGCCTGGTGCCAGGCGCTCTCGCCCCTGCATGATGCGCGCGAGTATGACACCGTGGTGGCCACCGGCGAGCAGGTGACCACCGGTCTCTTGGCGATCGCGTTGCAGGAGATCGGCGTCGAGGCGCGCTCCTGGCAGGGCTGGCAGATCCCGATCCGCACCGACAACGCCCACGGCAAGGCGCGTATCGCCGAGATCGACGGCGGCGAGTTGATCCGGCGCATGGGCACGGGCCAGGTGGCGGTGGTGGCCGGGTTCCAGGGCATCGCGCCGACCGGGCGGATCACCACCCTCGGCCGCGGCGGGTCGGATACCTCGGCGGTCGCGCTGGCCGCCGCGCTGCGGGCCGACCGCTGCGATATCTACACCGATGTCGATGGCGTCTACACCACCGATCCGCGCATCGTGCCCAAGGCGCGCAAGCTGGCCCGCATCAGCTACGAGGAGATGCTGGAACTCGCCTCGGTCGGCGCCAAGGTGTTGCAGACCCGCAGCGTGGAACTGGCGATGAACGAGCATGTGCGGGTGCGCGTGCTCTCGAGCTTCCTGGACGGGCCGGATGACGGCACGCTGGGCACCCTGGTCGTGGACGAGGAGGAAATCGTGGAAAAGGAGACCGTCTCCGGAATCGCCTACTCGCGCGACGATGCCAAGGTGACCCTGCGGCGGGTGCCGGATCGTCCGGGGATCGCCGCCGGGGTGTTCGGACTGCTGGCGGACCGTGCCATCAATGTCGATATGATCGTGCAGAACATCGCCGCCGACGGCACCACCGACCTCACCTTCACCGTGGGCAAGGCGGATCTCGCGCGGGCCCAGGCGGCGCTGGCCGAGCTCGCGCCCACGATCGGCTTCGCCGGCATCGACACCGACACCAACGTGGCCAAGATCAGCGTGGTGGGGGTGGGGATGCGCAGCCACGCCGGCGTCGCCGGCACCATGTTCCGCGCGCTCGCCGACAAGGCGATCAATATCGAGGTGATCTCCACCTCCGAAATCAAGGTGAGCGTGCTGATCGCCGCCGAATACACCGAGCTCGCGGTGCGCGCGCTGCATACCGCGTACGGTCTCGATGCCGGCTGATCTCGACACGCTCTGGGCGCGCGGGCGCGCGTTCCTCGGCTGCGAATTCGCCATCATGGGCGGCGCCATGAGCTGGGTGAGCGAACGCCACCTGGTGGCCGCCATCTCCAACGCCGGCGGCTTCGGGGTGATCGCCTGCGGGGCGATGACGCCCGCGCTGCTGGAGGCCGAGATCGCCGCCACCCAGGCGCTGACCTCCCGCCCCTTCGGGGTCAACCTCATCACCATGCATCCCGACCTCGACGATCTGGTGCGGGTCTGCCTGGCGGCACGGGTAGGGCATGTGGTGCTGGCCGGCGGCATTCCGCCGGGGTCGGCGGTGCGCGCGGTCAAGGATGGCGGGGCGAAGCTGATCGCCTTCGCGCCGGCCCTGGTGCTGGCGCGAAGGCTGGTGCGCTCGGGGGCGGATGCGATCGTGATCGAGGGGTCGGAGGCGGGCGGGCATATCGGCCCGGTCTCGCTCAACGTCCTGGCGCAAGAGATCCTGCCGCATCTGCGCGAGGTGCCGGTGTTCGTCGCCGGCGGCCTTGGGCGGGGCGAGGCGATCCTGGGCTATCTGGAGATGGGTGCCGCCGGCGCCCAGCTCGGCACCCGCTTCGCCGCCGCGGCGGAATCCATCGCGCATCCCAATTTCAAGCAGGCCTTCCTCCGCGCCAACGCGCGCGACGCGCTGCCCTCGGTGCAGCTCGACCCGCGGTTTCCGGTCATTCCGGTGCGCGGGCTGGTGAACGCCGGCACCGAACGCTTCATGCTCCACCAAGCGGACGTGGTCCGCCGCTTCCAGGCCGGCGAACTCGGCAAGGAGGCAGCGCAGCTCGAAATCGAGCATTTCTGGGCCGGCGCGCTGCGCCGGGCGGTGATCGAGGGGGATGTGGAAACCGGCTCGGTGATGGCCGGCCAGTCGGTGGGCATGGTCACCCGGATCCAGCCGGTGGCCGAGATCCTGGCCGAGCTGGTGGGGCAGATGCGCGCGGTGCTGGCCGCGCGGGGCTAGGCCGCGATGGCGGACCCTCCGCCGCGGCGGCTGCTGGCGCAACTGCGCGAGTTGATGGCGCGCGGGGACGCCCCGCTCTCCGCCGTGGCCCGGCTGGTCGCCACCGAAATGGTGGCCGAGGTGGCCTCGGTCTATGTCTCCCGCCCCGGCGATATCCTGGAACTCGCGGCGACCGAGGGGCTGAACCCCGGTGCCGTCGGGCAGACCCGGCTGCGGGTGGGGGAGGGGATCGTCGGCCTCTGCGCCGCCGCCGGAACGGTGATGAACCTGCCCGACGCGCAGAACCACCCCGGCTTCGCCTATCGGCCGGAGACCGGGGAGGAACCCTACGCCTCCATGCTGGCGGTGCCGGTGCGCCGGGCCGGGCGGATCCTGGGGGTGCTGGCGGTGCAGAACCGCGCCCCGCGCCAGTACACCGCCCACGAGGTGGAGGAAGCCGAGACGGTGGCGATGCTGCTGGCCGAGCTGCTGGCGCAGGGCGGCGCGGCGGCGACCGCGCCCGAGGGCGTCGGCGCGGCGATGCCGCGGGTGTTCTCGGGCCTCAGCCTTGCCCCCGGCATCCTGCTGGGGCCGGTGGTCACCGCCGGAGGCTTCCGCCTGACCGGCCCGGTGCTGACCGATGCGCCGGAGGCGGAGGTGGCGCGGCTGGAAGCCGCCGCCACGCGGATGCGCCGGCGGCTCGATGAGCTGCTGGATGACGGGCGGGTGGCGCCGGACGCCGGGGCGTCGCGCGAGGTGCTGGAAGCCTACCGGCTGGTCGCGGAGGATGCCGGCTGGCTGCGTCGGGTGACCGAGCTGATCCGTTCGGGCCTGGCTGCCGAGGCAGCGGTGCAGCGGGTGACCGCCGAGCTGCACGAGCGGATGCGCCGCATCGCCGACCCGTATCTGCGCGAGCGGCTGGCCGATGTGGAGGACCTCGCCGGGCGGCTGTTGGGCGAGCTCGCCGGCGCCAGCCCGCCGCCGGTGCCGCCGGGCGCGATCCTGATCGCCCGCCGGCTGGGGCCGGCCGAGCTGCTGGACTGGCACGCCCGCGGCATCGGCGGGGTGGTGATCGAGGAGGCGAGCCCGGCCGGGCACGCCGCCATCCTGGCCCGCGCCCTGGGGCTGGCGGCGCTGGGCGGGGTGCGCGGGGCGCTGGCGGCGGCCAACCCGGGCGACGAGGCGGTGCTGGACGCCGACAGCGCCAGCCTGATCCTGCGCCCGGACGAGGACGTGCGCCGCATCTGCCTGCGCGCGGTGGAGACCCGGGCGGCGCTGCTGGCCAACCAGGCGGGGTTGCGCGACCGCCCTGCCGTCACCGCCGACGGCACGCCGCTGACATTGATGCTGAACCTGGGGCTGGCGCTGGAGCTGGACCAGCTGGACCGCACCGGGGCGGCCGGGATCGGGCTGTTTCGCACCGGGATCGCGATGCTGGCGCGCGGGGCGATCCTGGATACCGCCGAGCAGGCGGCTTTCTATGCGCGAGTGATGGATGTCGCGGGCAGCCGGCCGGTGGTGTTCCGCACCCTCGATCTCGGCTCCGACAAGTTGCTGGCGGGCGATGAGACGCCGGAGGAGGCGAACCC
>DAHWNE010000053.1 GCA_027340195.1 Acetobacteraceae bacterium
CAGCATCGGCCCAGGCGCCAGCAGCGCGGAGAAGGCGGAGTGGCGCAGCGCGGTGGGGGGAATCGGAAACCGCCATAGCATCAGCCCGGCCGCGGCAATCGCCACCGCCGCCGCGGCCAGGGCGGCCGGGTAGGCGCGCCACGGGGCGGGGCACCAGGCCAGCCCCTCCGGGCCGCCGGCGGTGAGCCGGGGGCCGGCGCGGCGGCGAAGCCAGGCCACCGCCCCCAGCGCCGAGACCAGGTAGCCGGCGATGATCGCCGCGGCCAGGAAACCGGCATCCGGCGTGTCCACCGGGCGGTGCGCCAGCCGCAGCACGAGCGCGCGCAGGAAGATCGCCGCCCCGGTCAGCGCCGCCTGACCCAGGAAGAACCCAACCAGCGCGGCGAGCCCCTGCCAGGGGCCGAATCGCGGCGGCGGGATCGCCGGGACCGACCACGGGTTGGCGGGTTCGGACGCCTCGGGCATGGTGTTCTCCATCGCGGGGGGATCATGCCCGAGCTGCTGACCATCGGCTACGAAGCCAGTACCATCACCGCGGTGACCGACGCGCTGCGCGCGGCCGGAACGGCGCTGCTGATCGACGTGCGCGCGGTGCCGCAGTCGCGCAAGCCCGGCTTCTCGCGTCGGCTGCTGGAAGCGGCGATGACCGAGGCCGGCATCGGCTACGTCCATCTGCAACCGCTCGGCACACCGAAGCCCGGGCGGGACGCGGTGCGGGCCGGGCATCCGGCGGTGATGGAACGCATCTTTCGCGCGCATATGGCGGGCGACGCGCCGCAGGCGGCCTTGGCGCAGGCGCGGGTGCTCGCCGCCGGGCAACGCGCCTGCCTGCTGTGCTTCGAGCGCGACCCGACGCACTGCCATCGCCGGCTGGTGGCGGAGATGATCGCTGCCGAGACCGGGCAGTCCATCGTGCATCTGACCCCGGCGAGCTGATCGCCGAACCGCAGGAGTTCCGCCATGCAGACCCGTCCCTTCGGCCGCACCGGCCTTGCTGTCTCCACCCTCGGCTTCGGCTGCGGCGCGGTGGGCGGGCTGATGGTGCGCGCGGCCCCGGCCGAGCGCGAACGCGCGGTGGCGATGGCGCTCGATGCCGGGGTGAATTATTTCGATACCGCTCCGCAATACGGCAACGGGCTATCGGAGACCCATCTGGGCGAGATCCTGGCGCGGCTGAAACCGGCGGTGATCGTCGGCACCAAGGTGCGCATCGCCGATGCCGAGAAGGGCGACCTGGCGGGTGCCATCGCGCGGTCGATGGATGCCAGCCTCGGCCGGCTGGGCCGCGATCACGTCGATCTGATCCAGCTGCACAACCCGATCACCGCGGCGGATGAACCGGGCGCCATCCCGGCCGCGCTCGTGCTGGCCGAGGTGGTGCCGGCGTTCCAGAGGCTGGTCGAGGCCGGCAAGAGCCGCTTCTTCGGCATCACCGCGATCGGCGAGACCGACGCGGTACTGCGGGTGGTGGACAGCGGGACGATGTTCACCGGCCAAGTGAGCTACAACCTGCTCAACCCCTCGGCTGGGCGGGCGATGCCGCCCGGGCTGCCGGGGCAGGATTACGGGCTGCTCCTCGAGCGGATGCGGCGCGTGGGGATGGGTGCCATCGGCATCCGCGCGCTGGCGGCGGGCGCCCTGGCCGGCGAGACGTCGCGCCACCCGGTCGCCTCGCCGCCGCCGCCGCCGATCGGCTCGGCCGCCAGCTACGAGATGGATCTGGCCCATGCCGAGGTGCTGCGCGCGCTGGTGACGGAAGGTTACGCCGCCAGCATGGCCGAGGCGGCGACGCGCTTCGTCATCACCGGGCCGCTGATCTCCACCGCGCTGGTGGGCATCGCCTCGGTGGAGCAATTCGCCGCCGCGCTGGCGGCGGTGGCGAAGGGGCCGCTGCCGGAAGCGGCGCTGGAGCGGGTGGCGGCGCTGTGGCGGGAGCTGGCGGCGCGGGTGGGCTGAGGTTCCCGTTCAGCCGGGGCGCAGGATCAGCGCCCGCGCGATGCCGGCCAGATCGGCGCGGAAGCCGGGGAGAAGCCCGGCCGCCTTGGCCAACCCCGCCACCGTCGGCGCCTGACCCGCGCCCAATTCCAGGATGGCGATCCCTCCGGGCGCCAGCAGGTCGGGCAGGGCGGGCAGCAGCACGCGATAGGCGGCCAGCCCGTCGGCCCCGCCATCCAGCGCTTCGGTCGGCTCGTGGCGGGCCACCTCCGGCATCAGCCCCGGGATGGCGGCGGTTTCGATATAGGGCGGATTGCCCAGGATCAGGTCGAACCGGCCGGCGAGCGGCGCGGCCCAGTCGGCACAGAGAAACGCCGCGCGCCCGGCGAGCCCCGTCCGCGCGGCGTTGGCGCGGGCGAGTGCCGCGGCCTCCGGCACGCGGTCGATGCCCAGGCCCCAGGCGCCGGGGAACTCGGTGAGCGCGGCCAGCAGCAGGCAGCCGGTGCCGGTGCCGAGGTCGAGGATGCGCTCGGTGCCCGCCGGCGCGGCAGCGAGCGCGGCCTCGATCAGGGTCTCGGAATCCGCCCGCGGAATCAGCGTGACCGGGGAGACCAGCAGATCGAGACTCCAGAATTCGCGCCGCCCGGTGATGAACGCGAGCGGCGTCCCGGCGGCGCGACGGGCCAACCCGGCGGCGAAGGCGGCCTCGGCGTCGTGCGGGAGCGGGAACGCGGCGCCGCCGAACAGCGCCGCCGGGGTCACGCCCAGCGCATGGGCCAGCAGCAGGCGGGCCTCCCGGCGCGGCTCCGGCAGATGCGCGAGACGTGCCGCGCCGCGGGCCAGGGCCTCGCCTGCGGTCACCCCTCGGCGGCCAGGCGCGCGGCCTGGTCCTCGGCGGTCAGCGCGTCCACGAATTCGTCGAACTCGCCGGCCATCACGCGGTCGATCTTGTAGAGCGTTAGGTTGATGCGGTGGTCGGAGACGCGGCCTTGCGGGAAATTATAGGTGCGAATGCGCTCCGATCGATCGCCGGTGCCGACCTGCGACTTGCGGTCGGCGGCGCGGGTGGCGTGGAGCGCCGCGCGCTGTTGCTCGTAAAGCCGCGCGCGCAGGATCTTCATCGCCTTGGCGCGGTTCTTGTGCTGCGATTTCTCCTCCTGCATCGTCACCACGATGCCGGTGGGTAGATGGGTGATGCGGACCGCGCTCTCGGTCTTGTTCACGTGCTGCCCGCCGGCGCCGGAGGCGCGGTAGACGTCGATGCGCAGATCGCCCTCGTCGATCTGCACGTCCACCTCCTCGGCCTCGGGCAGGACGGCGACGGTGACGGTCGAGGTGTGGATGCGCCCTTGCGATTCGGTGGCCGGCACGCGCTGCACGCGGTGGACGCCCGATTCGTATTTCATCCGGGCGAAGACGCCGCGCCCGGTGATCTCGGCGATTCCCTCCTTCAGCCCGCCGAGTTCGGTGTCGGCGTAGTCGAGGATGTCGAACCGCCAGCCGCGCAGGGCGGCGTATTTCTGGTAGGCGCCGAACAGCTCGGCGGCGAACAGCGCCGCCTCGTCGCCGCCGGCGGCGGGACGGATTTCCAGAATGGCGCTGCGCTCATCGGCCTCGTCGCGCGGCAGCAGCGCGAGGCGAAGCTCGTGTTCCAGCGCCGGCAATCGGTCCTTGAGCGTGGCGAGCTCGGTCTCGGCGAGTTCGCGCAGTTCGGGGTCGGCGAGCAGCGATTCCGCCTCCGCCCGCGCCCGTTCCGCCGCGCGCAGCTCGCCGATGCGCGCGGCGATCGGCTCCAGCTCCGCGAGTTCGCGCGAGGCGCGCACATAGGCCTCCCCCGAGGCGCCGGCGGCGAGATCGTGGCGCAGCTCTTCGGCGCGTGCGGCGATGCGGTCGAGCTTGAGCGAGAAACTCATCGCAACCGGTCGGTGAGCGCCGCCACCGGGAGCGCGACCTGTTCGCCGCTGGCGAGGTCCTTCAGCTGCGCGGTGCCGGCGGCGAGCTCCGCCTCGCCGATCAGCACCGCGGCCCGCGCGCCGATCCGGTTGGCGCGCTCCATGCGGCGGCGGAGGTTGCCGCGATAGGCGGTCTCGGCGCGGATGCCGGCGGCCCGGAGGGTTTGCAGGATGTCGAGCGCGGCGCCCTCGGCCGCCTCGCTCATCGGGATGACGGCGACCGGGGCGCGTGGCGCCGGAGCCTGGGTGATCAGCATGGACAG
>DAHWNE010000065.1 GCA_027340195.1 Acetobacteraceae bacterium
AATCTCTACGCCTCGGTGCTGCTGGCCCCGGCGGTGCCGCCGGCGCGGCTGCCCGAACTCGGCTTCGTCGCCGCGGTGGCGGTGGCTTCGACCCTGGACCGGTTCCTGCCCGAGGGCACGATCGGCCTGAAATGGCCCAACGACGTGCTGGCGCGAGGCGCCAAGATCGCAGGGCTGCTGGTGGAGCAGGCCGACGGCATGGCGATCCTGGGCATGGGCATCAACCTCGCGGCGGCCCCCGCCGACACGCCCTATCCGGCCACCACCCTCGCCGCCTGCGGGGCGGTGGTCACGCCGGAGATGGCGCTGGAACGCCTGTTGGAGGCGCTGGGCGACGCGCTCGCGCGGTGGGAACAGCTGGGCTTCGCGCCGATCCGCGCCGCCTGGCTCGCCCGCGCGCACACGCCCGGCACGCCGCTTCGGGTGCGGCTCGGCGGCCCGGCGGCGGCTGGGGTGCTGGAGGGGCGGTTCGCCGGGCTGGATGCGGACGGCGCGCTGCTGCTGGCGACCGCGGCCGGCCAGCGCCGCATCGCCGCCGGCGACGTGCTGGCGTGAGCGCCGCCGCGGTGCCACCCTGCCGCCGGCAGCGGAGGCAACGCCCATGCGCATCACCGCGATCGAGGACCTGCATTGCGACGGCGGCTGGCGGGATTTCTCGTTCCTGAAGATCAGCACCGATACCGGCCTGGTCGGCTGGTCCGAATACATGGAGTCCTACGGCTCGCAGGGACTCTCGGCGGTCATCCGTCGGCTCGCCGGGCGGCTGATCGGCGCCGACCCGCGCCCGGTCGAGCGCCACACCGCCTTCCTGCACGGTGTCACCCGCGCCGCCCCGGGCGGGATCAACCAGCAGGCCATTGCCGCCATCGAGAACGCGCTGGTCGATCTCAAGGCCCGCGCCCTCGGCGTGCCGGTCTATGAGCTGCTCGGCGGGCCGATCCGCGAGCGGCTGCGGCTCTACTGGTCGCATTGCGGCACCTACCAGACCCTGCATGGCGAGGCCTTCCGCGCCTGGACCGGGGCGGCGCCGATCCGCGGGCTCGATGACGTCGCCGCGCAGGGGGCGCGGGTGGCCGCGGCCGGGTTCCGCGGCCTCAAGACCAACATCCTCCGCCTCGGCGCGGCGGCAGGGGGCGCCCCAGGGCTGCACATGCCGGGCTTCAACGCCCCCTTCGCGCCCGACCTGCCGGTGGAGCGCGAGTTGATCGCCGAACTGCGCGCGCAGATGGCGGCCTTCGCCCGCGGCGCCGGCCCCGGCGTCGGGCTGCATCTCGACCTCAACTTCAACTTCCGCACCGAGGGCTATATCCGCATCGCCCAGGCGCTGGAGGAGTTCGACCTCGCCTGGCTGGAAGTGGACAGTTTCGATCCCGCGGCGCTGGCGGAGATCCGGCGCTCGTCGCGCACCCGCATCGCCTCATGCGAATCACTGTTCCACCGCCGCCAGTATCGCCCGTTCTTCGAGCGGCAAGCGGTCGATGTGGCGATCATCGACGTGCCCTGGAACGGGATCCTGGAGGCGATGAAGATCGCCGCCATGGCCGAGGCCTACGAGATCAACGTCGCCCCGCATAATTTCAACGGCCACCTGGGCAGCCTGATGAGCGCGCATTTCTGCGCCGCGATCCCGAACTTCCGGGTAATGGAGATCGACATCGACGACGTCGCCTGGAAGGACGCGCTGGTGAGCGCGCCCCCGGTGATCGAGGCGGGCGAGCTCCTGATCCCGACCGGCCCCGGCTGGGGGGCCAGCGTCAACGAGGAGGTGATCCGCGCCCACCCGCCCCGCGGGGCGGTCTGGTCGTAGGCCGCTCAGCCGAGCCCGGCTACCCCCAGCGCCTGCCCGAACCGGCGCGAGGCCTCCTGCGGGTCGCCGTATTTCCGATGCACGGCGCTGTGCTGGGCCGCGGCCAGCAGCAGAAGGTCGCGGTCCGGGCTACGGTTCTTGCCGAAATCCTCCAACATGCACTGGGCGATTTCCTGGTTGTGCGGATCGTTGCCCAGCCGGCAGGCGGCCAGCGCCAGCCGGCGCACCAGCGGCGCGCGGTCGGCATTCGTATCCAGATAGGCCCGGGTCCAGGCCAGGCTGTCCGGCCCGTGCAGCGACAGCACCGCGTCCTCCACCCGGTCCAGCACCTGCGCGGCCGACATCCCCTCGGCCGCCGCCGGGGCCTTGGGCACCCCGCCGTTGAGATCGCCGGTCAGGCGCTGATGGGCGGCGGCGCGGTTGAGGAAGGACGCGGCCACGAAGAGCAGCTTGAGCCGCAACGGATGCTGGAAGGTGTCATAGAACCAGCCCAGCGTGTTGCAGTATTCATAGCAATGCTGCGGCATCGAGAAATTGGTGTCCTTCTCGGTCTCGATCACCACCTGCGCCGCCGCGACCTGGATCACGTCCAGGATCTGCCGCGGCCCCTTGCCGGCCAGCAGCAGCTTCACCATCACGTCGATATAGGCCGGTTCCGGCTGGCGGATCAGGGCGTCGATCAGCGCCGCCTGCTCGGCGGCGTCGAGCGGGGCGGTGTTGGCGAGCAACGCGGTCTCCCGCTCGCTCGCGCCGCCATAGGGGACCGCGTGCAGCGCCTCGCCGTCGATGAACATCTTCACGACGTTGCAGGCCATTTCGTAGGTGGAATACCAGCGCGGCCCCACCGCGATGTCCAGCGCGCCGGCATAGAGCACGTCATGGGCATCGTCCCAGCCCACCGCGTCGCCGATCTCCACCGTCGCGCGCGCGCGATAGGCCTTGTGACCGGTGGTGTAGGATCGGTTGTAGAGCATCCGGTCCTGCACATCGATCAGCCCGGCGAAGGCGAGCTCGGCCAGCACCTCCCGCCGGTGCGGCTTGTCCTGCATCAGCCCCAGGAAGACGCGATAGGCCTCCAGCACCTCGCCGCGTTCGACCAGGGTGAGCCAATGGCCCAGCCGCTCGCGGATCGGCCCCTCCAGCCGCTGCGGCTGCTGATCGGCCCAATAGACCTGCGGCGGCGGCGGGTTCTGCACCGGCCCGCCGCGGAAGCCGCGCATGTAATGGCCGGGCGCCTTGCCCAGCTTCTGGTTCCAGATGTCGAGGCCGGTCGGGATGTACCAGATCGTCTGCGCCATCGGCAGCGCCGCCAGCGCCCCGCCGAGCAGCTTGCTGAGATGCAGGCTGGCACGGGCGGAAAGCAGACAATGGTCGTTGTTGACGAAATTCGGGTAGCCGTCATCGATGCGCTGGTGATAGGGAACATGGGTATAGGGCCCATGGATGCGCACGGCCTGGCCCACCACCTCGGCCAGCGGACGGCCGGCGCGCACCAGGTCATAATAGACGGCACTGGCCCCCACCTGATCGCGGGCGAGAATCCGCTCCTCGAGCCGGGCATACAACTTGCCGGTATCCGACGAAACCTGAGCCGCCTGCGACATCCTGAATTTCCTCACCGAAGCCGGGATCACCGTCCCTACCGGCAGGTATCCTGGACACGCCCCGGCCGCGGGGTCAACTGCCTCGGGGTGGGGTGAAGGAAGGCCAGGGGGGCGCTGCCCCCCTGGCCCCCCCGCCAAGGG
>DAHWNE010000100.1 GCA_027340195.1 Acetobacteraceae bacterium
ATCGCGCGCCGCATCCTCTGCTATGTGCGAGAGGGCGACGCGGTCCGCGCCGGCGCCCGCTTCGGCATCATCCGCTTCGGCAGCCGCACCGATCTCTACCTGCCGGAAGGCGTGCGCCCCCTGGTGGCGGAGGGCCAGACCATGATCGGGGGGGAGACGGTGATCGCCGCCCTCGACCCATGAGCCTGGTGCCGGGACCGGGGCATCCCGGCGGGCCGGGGCGAGGCCTGCGCTCGCGGCTGCGCCCACGGGTCCGGCCGCGCTACAAGGGACCGTCGTTCAACCATGTGGTGCCGAACATCCTGACCCTGCTCGGGCTGGCCTCCGGCCTCACCGGGCTGCGCTTCGCCCTGGCCGGCCGCTTCGCCCCGGCGGTGATCGCGATCGTGGTGGCCGGGGCGATCGACGGGCTGGACGGGCGCATCGCCCGGCTGCTGCGCGGCGTCTCCCGCTTCGGCGCCGAGTTCGACAGCCTGAGCGATTTCTTCTGCTTCGGAGTCGCCCCCGCCTTCATTGTCTATCTCTACTCGCTGCACCGCCTGGGCGGGGTCGGGTTCATCCCCTGCCTGATGTTCGCGGTCTGCATGGCGCTGCGGCTGGCCCGCTTCAACGCCGCCCTGGAAGGCGCGCCGAAGCCCGCCTACGCCTATAATTTCTTCACCGGCGTGCCGGCACCGGCCGGGGCCGGCCTCGCGCTGCTGCCGCTGTTCCTGGGGCTCGAGGCGGATGCGCGCCACATCGCCTGGCTGAGCACGCTGGCGCGCAGCCCCTTCTTCACCGCCCCGGTGCTGATCGGCACCGCGCTGCTCTCTGTCTCCACCCTGCCGGTCTGGAGCTTCAAGAACTTCAAGGTCCCGGCCGAATACGTGCTGCCGCTGCTGCTGGGCATCGGCCTGTTCGCCGCGGTGCTGATGGCCGATCCCTGGGGCGCGCTGGCCGGTCTCGCGATCCTCTACGCGGCGATGCTGCCGTTCAGCCGCCGCAGCTTCCACCGCCTGCGCCGGGAGGCCGAGGCGGAGGGATAGGGCCGGACCGTTCCGGGTGGTGTTCGCCCGGATGGTATCGCCCCGGACCGGCGGCGGCGCGCGAGACGCGCCTCACCCCCCGCGCCGCAACAGGAACACCGCCTGCTCGCCGAACAGATTGGCCAGCCGCGGAAACCGCCGCCAGGGCGCGCGCCGCCCGGCCTCGTCGGCGGCCAGCCAGCGCTCCACCGCATAACCCTCGGCGGCGCAGAGGTCGAAGAAATCGTGGATGGTGCAGGGGTGGATGTTGGGCGTCTCGTACCACATCCGATCCCAGGTCGCGGTCATCGGCATCCGTCCGCGCCGCAGCAACTGCCAGCGCACCAGCCAATGGCCGAAATTGGGAAAGCTCACCACCGCGCGGGCGCCGATCCGCAGCATCTGGCGGAGCACCTCGCGCGGGCGCCCCACCGCCTGCAGGGTGCGCGAGAGGATCACGTAGTCGAACGCATCGTCGGGGTAGTGGGCAAGGTCGGTGTCGGCATCGCCATGCATCACCGGCAGCCCGTGGGCGACGGCGCGGGTGACCTCGGCCATGTCGATCTCGATGCCGCGCGCGTCGCAGCCCTTGGTGGTGAACAACTCATCGATCAGCGTGCCGTCGCCGCAGCCGATATCCAGCACCCTGGTATTGGGTTCGATCATGCCGGCGATCAGGCGCAGATCGACGCGCAGATTCTTGGCCAGAAACCGGACCTGGTCAGCCATGCGCGGCGAGCCCCGCGCGCGCGGCGCAGCCGGACAGGAAGCCCCCCAGGGTGCGATGGAAATCCGGCTCGTCGAGCAGGAAGGCGTCATGCCCCTTGTCCGACGGGATCTCGACGAAGCTGACATTGGCCCCGGCGCGATTGAGCGCGCGGGCGATGGCGCGGCTCTCGGCGGTGGGAAACAGCCAGTCGGAGGTGAACGAAACCAGCAGGAACCGCGTCGCGGTGCCGCGGAAGGCGGCGGCCAGATCGCCGCCATGGTCGGCGGCGAGGTCGAAATAATCCATCGCCCGGGTGATGGTCAGGTAGGAATTGGCATCGAAGCGGCGCACGAAGGTGCTGCCCTGGTGGTGCAGGTAGCTTTCCACCTCGAACATGTCGCCGAACAGGCTGATCGCCTCGCCGGCGGATTTCGGCGCGTCCTGCAGGCGGCGGCCGAATTTCCGCGCCAGCGCTTCCTCCGACAGATAGGTGATGTGGGCGCACATGCGCGCGACCGCGAGGCCGCGGGCGGGGATGCGATCGGTCTGCCAATAGCGCCCACCCTGCCAGTCCGGGTCGGCGAAGATCGCCTGGCGGCCGACCTCGTGAAAAGCGATGTTCTGCGCCGAGTGGTAGGCGGCGGTGGCGATCGGCAGCGCGGCGAACACCGCGTCGGGGTAGTCGGCCGCCCATTGCAGCACCTGCATCCCGCCCATCGAGCCGCCGATCACCGCGAACAGGCGGGAGATGCCCAGATGGTCGATCAGCCGCTTCTGCGCGCGCACCATGTCGCGGATGGTGACGGGGGGGAAATCGGTGCCCCAGCGGGCGCCGGCGGCATCGCGCAGGCTGCGCGGGCCGGTGGACCCCATGCAGCCGCCCAGCACATTGGCGCAGATGACGAAATACCGCCCGGTGTCGATCGGCCGGCCGGGGCCGACCACGGCGTCCCACCACCCGTCCTTGCCGGTGATCGGGTGGGGTTCGGCCACGTATTGATCGCCGGTCAGGGCGTGACAGACCAGCACCGCGTTGGACCGCTCGGCGTTCAGCGCCCCGTAAGTCCGGTAGGCGACGGCGAGTTCCGGCAGGCTCGCGCCGCAGTCCAGCGCCATGCCGTCGGCGAACAGCACGTGCTGATGCGGCAGGTCGGCGAGGGGCGCGGTCTGGTCCATGGCGGAGAGACTTAGTGCGGGCCAAGCCCGGCGCAAAGAGCCGGCGCAACGGGCCGGCCGGCGCCGCCCCTTCCCCCCCCGCCGCGCGGCGGCTATACGGCGCCCCTTCGCGCGCGGTCGGCATCGCGCGCGGCATGTTCAGGAGTATCCCCCATGAAGGCCGGCATCCACCCGGATTACCACGACATCACCGTCATCATGACCGACGGCAGCCAGTTCACCACCCGCTCGTGCTACGGCAAGGCGGGGGATACAATCCGGCTGGATATCGATCCCAAATCCCACCCGGCCTGGACCGGCCAGCAGCGGATCATCGACACCGGCGGCCAGGTGGCGAAGTTCAACAAGAAGTTCGCCGGCCTCGGAATGAAGAAATAGGGCCTGCCGG
>DAHWNE010000185.1 GCA_027340195.1 Acetobacteraceae bacterium
CGCAGGGGACCTCGGCGGTGGTGACCTTCGGCGGGCGCGATCCGCGCTCCGGCCTTCCTTATGTCAGCTACGAATCGGTGAAGGGCGGATTCGGGGCCCGGCCGGGCAAGGACGGGATCAACGCCGTGGCCGCCGGGATCAGCAACATGATGAACACCCCGGTCGAGATCCTGGAATCGAGCTTCCCGCTGCGGGTGGAGGAATACGCGCTGATCCCCGGCAGCGGCGGCGCCGGGCGCTGGCGGGGCGGGCTCGGCGTGCGCCGGGTGTGGCGGGTGCTGGACCACGACGCGCAGGTGGCGGTGTGCGCCGAGCGGGCGGTGACCCCGCCGTTCGGCCTGGCCGGCGGGCAGGCGGGCGGCCCGGCACGGCTGTGGCTGCTGGGCGCGGACGGAAGCCGACGAGCGCTGAACAGCAAGGGCGCGTTCCTGGCCCCGGCCGGGTCCCGCGTGGTGATGGAAGCCCCCGGCTCCGGCGGCTACGGCCCGGCGCGCGAGCGCGACCCGGCGGCGGCGGCGGCCGATGCGGCGGAGGGGTACGTGTCGCCCCCCGCCGCCTCGGTCATCCCCCCGCGTTGATCGTCAGCACCGTCCCCGAGGTGTAGCCGGAGCGGTCGGAGGCCAGGAACGCCACCGCGTTGCCGATCTCCTCCGGCGTCGCCGCGCGGCCGAACGGCATCGGCGCGAACAGCTCGGACCAGCGCGCCTCGTCGCCGAACTGCTCCTTCGCCCGCGCCTTCTGCAGCATCACCAGCCGCTCGGTCGCCACCGGGCCGGGGTTGATCCCCACCACCCTGAGCCCGTCGCGCGGCGCCTGCTTGCCCAGCGCCCGGGTCAGCGCCATCAGCGCCGCGTTCCCGGTGGCGCCGGCGATGTAGTTGGGCGGGAACTGCTCTCCGGCCGCCCCCACCACGTTGACGATCACCCCCGATTTCCGGGCCGCCATGCGCGGATAGACCGCCCGGCAGAAGGAAATGAACCCGAACACTTTCAGGTCCCACGCCCGCCGCCAGGTCTCGTCGGTGACCGCGGTGATCTCCCCGGGCGGGATGGCGCCGGCGTTGTTGACCAGGATGTCGCAATCGCCCGCCTGATCGGCCACCGCCCGCACCGCGGCATCGGAGGACAGATCGGCGGCAATGCTGCGCACGTTCACCTGGAACCGCGCGCGGATCGCGGCGGCGGCGGCCTCCAGCGTGGCGGCGTCGCGGGCGACCAGGGTGACGTGGCAGCCCTCCTCGGCCAGGGTCATCGCCGCAGCCCGCCCGATTCCCTTCGAGCCGCCGGTAATCAGGGCATGTTTGCCCGCCAGGTGCAGATCCATCCGCTAAGCCTCCCGTTCGGTGACGATCTGGCGGCAGGCATCGCCGAACGCGCGGAACAACGCAAGGCTGTCGGGGTTTTCGGCCATTCGCCACTCGGGATGCCATTGCACGCCGATAACGAAACCGGCGTCGGGCAGGCGCACCCCCTCGATGGTGCCGTCGGGCGCCACCGCTTCCACCTCCAGCCCCGGAGCCGGCCGGTCGATCGCCTGCCCATGGACCGAGTTGACGGTGATCGACCCGGCGCCGAACAGGCGCGCGAGGCCGCCGGTCAGCGCCACCGCGTGTTTCGGCCGATACCGCGCCGCCATTTCGCCCGGCCCGCCCCGGTGGTCGAGCCGCCCGGGCAGGTCATGCACCGCCTGGTGCAAGCTGCCGCCCAGCGCCACGTTGAGCTCCTGGATCCCGCGGCAGATCGCCAGCAGCGGCAAGCGGCGCGCCACCGCCGCGCGGATCAGCGGCAGCACGGTTGCATCGCGGGCCGGAGCGTGCAGATCGGGCGTGAGGCTCTCGCCGCCGTCATAGAGCGCCGGATGCACGTTGCTGGGGCTGCCGGGCAGCAACAGCCCGTCCAGCCGATCCAGCAGCGCCTGCTGGCCGGGGCCGAGCGGCGGGATCATCACCACCCCCAGCCCGACGGCGGCGGCGGCCTCGGCATAGCGGGCGGGGGTGTCGTGGCGAAGGGTCTCGCCGGCCAGTTTCAGGCAGGCGGGGATGCCGATGATCGGGGTCATGCCGGCGGGTATGCTTTGGCGCGGGCATGGTCGGCAAGCAGCAGCGCGGCGGCGCCCAGCGCCATCAGCCCGGCCATGCCGCGCGGGGTGCCGTCGGTCACCAACCCCACCGCCAGCCCGCTGAGCGCACCCATCAGAAACTGCCAAGTGCCCATCAGCGCCGACGCGCTGCCGGCCTGGGCGGCGTGGCGCGACAGCGCGGCGGCGGTGGTGATCGGGTTCAGCACCCCTTGCAGCGCCACCATCACGAAGACCGGGACGAAGACGGCGGCGAAGCGGTGCACCGGGACGAACCCCACCGCCAGCAGCGTCAGCGCGGCCAGCGCATAGACCCGCGCGGTCCAGCGCAGCAGCCTCGGGCTGCCCAGGCGCGCCAGCAGCCGCGGCGCCAGCTGCGCGGCCCCGATCAGCCCCGCCGCGCAGCCGCCGAAGACCAGCCCGAAGGCGCTGGGGCTGAGGCCGAACCCATCGATGAAGACCGGCGCCGAGCCGCCGAGATAGGCGAAGAACGCGAATGTGGCCGCCGCCCCCATGCCGGCGTGCAGCCGGAAGCCGCGATCGCGCAGGATGGCGCGGTAGCGCGCGATCTGCTCGACCGCCGAGAGCCGCAGCCGCGCGCTTTGCGGCAAGGTGTCCGGCAGCAGGCCCGCCACCAGCGCGAGGCAGATCGTGCCGTAGCCCGCCATGACCCAGAAAATCCCCCGCCAGGAGGCAAGGAGCAGCACCGCCCCGCCGATGCTGGGGGCGAGAATCGGCGCCACCCCCATCACCAGCATCAGCCGTGAGAGCAGCCGCGCCGCCTCCTGCCCGTCGGCCAGATCACGTACCATCGCCCGCGGGATGACCATGCCGGCCGAGGCGGCGATGGCGGCCACCACCCGCGCCACCGACAGCGCCAGGATGGACGGCGCCAGCGCGCAGGCAACGCAGGCCAGGGTATAGACGGCGGTCCCCGCCAGCAGCGGGCCGCGCCGGCCGAACCGGTCGGCGAGCGTGCCTTGGGTCAATTGTCCCACCGCGAGCCCGGCGAACCAGGCCGCCAGCGTGATCTGCGCCGAGCCGGCCGGCGCGCCGAGCCCGGCCTCGATGGCGGGGAAGGCCGGCAGATACATGTCGGTGGAGGCCGGCCCGACCGCTGTCAGGAACCCGAGCAGCGGCGGCAGCCAGGCCGGTACGCTAATTTTCCGCGGCATCCCGCCTGCCGACCACCGCCACCCGCAGCGTGTTGGTGGTGCCGGAATGTCCGAACGGCACCCCGGCCGCCACCACGATTTCCTGACCCGCGGCGGCGAAGCCCTCGGTCTGCGCCACCCGCGCCGCGCGTGCCACCGCCTCCCCGAGCGAATGCGCGTCCGGCGCCACCGCCGCGTGGACCCCCCACACCACCGCCAGCCGCCGCGCCGTGACCTCATGCGGGGTGAAACCGATGATCGGGCTGTCCGGCCGCTCGCGCGCCACCCGCAGCGCGGTGGCGCCGGAGGCGGTGAAGGCGACGATCGCCGCCGCGCCGATGGTGTGGCCCACCTGGCGCGCGGCGGCGGCGATGGCATCGGCCGCGGAGGCTTCCGGCGCGCTGCGAGAGGCGTCGATCATCGCCCGCCAGCCCTGGTCCTGCTCCACCCGGGCCACGATGCGGTCCATGATGTTCACCGCCTCGAACGGGTATTGGCCGGCGGCGGTCTCGGCCGACAGCATCACCGCGTCCGCCCCGTCGAACACCGCGGTGGCGACGTCGGAAGCCTCGGCGCGGGTCGGCGCCGGAGCGGAGATCATGCTCTCGAGCATCTGGGTCGCCACCACCACCGGCCGGCCCAGCGCGCGGGCGGCGCGAACGATGCGCTTCTGCGCCAGCGGCACTTCCTCGGGCGGCAGTTCGACACCGAGATCGCCGCGCGCCACCATCACCGCGTCCGACAGGCGCAGGATCTCGTCGAGATTGTCGAGCGCCTGCGGCTTTTCCATCTTGGTCATGATCCAGGCGCGACCGTCGGCCAGCCGCCGCGCTTCCGCCACGTCCTCCGGGCGCTGCACGAACGAGAGGCCGATGTAATTGACGCCGTGATCCAGCGCGAAGGCGAGGTCGGCGCGATCCTTCTCGGTCAGCGCCGGGATCGGCAGCACCACGTCGGGCACGTTGACGCCCTTGCGGTCCGACAACGGGCCGCCGACCACCACCTCGGTCTCCAGCCCGTCCGGCCGCTTGCGCGTCACCCTGAGACGCAGCTTGCCGTCATCGAGCAGCAGGGTGGTGCCGATCGCGGCGGCTTCGATGATCTCGGGATGGGGCAGCATCACCCGCTGGGCGTTGCCCGGGGTGGCGTTGAGATCGAGGCGGAACGGCTGGCCGGTCTGCAGATGCACCCGCCCGCCGCCGAAGGTGCCGACGCGCAGCTTCGGCCCCTGCACGTCGGCCAGGATGCCGATCGGCCGACCCGTGCGCGCCTCCAGCTCGCGGATCATGGCGAAGCGGGCGGCATGATCCTCATGCGTGCCGTGGCTGAAATTCAGCCGGAACACGTCGGCGCCGGCCTGGAACAGCCGGTTCAGCACCTCGGGCGAGGAGCTCGCCGGGCCGATCGTGGCGATGATCTTGGTGCGG
This sequence comes from Acetobacteraceae bacterium, assembly GCA_027340195.1. Lineage (GTDB taxonomy): Bacteria > Pseudomonadota > Alphaproteobacteria > Acetobacterales > Acetobacteraceae > JAJZVS01. The sequence goes on from DAHWNE010000185.1 coordinate 4,658, forward strand.
CGGCGGCGGCGGATGCGCGGGCGGGCGGCCATCTCAGAACGGCAGCTTGAGACCGGGGGGGAGCGGCAGGCCGGCGGTCAGCTTCTGCATTTCCTCGGCGTTGGCGGCTTCGATCTTGCGCTTCGCATCGGCGTGGGCGGCGACGATGAGGTCGCTCAGCATACCGGGGTCGGAAGGGTCGATGATGCGCGGGTCGAGGTGCAGGCGGCGCAGCTCGCCCTTGCCGTTCAGCACCACGGAGACCAAGCCAGCGCCGGCCTCGCCGGTCATCTCCAAGGCCTCCTGGCGGGCCTGCATCTCGGCCATGCGCTCCTGCATCGCTTGCGCCTGCTTCATCAGGCCGGCGAGGTTCTTCATTCGGCGGTCTCCTCGGTCTCGTCATCGGGGTCCGGCGCGGGATCGGCCGGCAGGCCGTAGGCGTCGGCGGTCTCGTCATGGACCGCCTCGATCCGCGCGCCGGGGAACGCGGCCAGGATGGCGCGCACCAGCGGGTGATCGGCGGCGGC
>DAHWNE010000119.1 GCA_027340195.1 Acetobacteraceae bacterium
ACGCCGGTGCCGACGCTGGGGCGGCCGGCGCCGGGGTGGCGATGGACGGCGCCGGTATGGCGGCGGGGGGCACGGCTGCCGGGGCGGCGGAGGTCACGGCGGGCGGCGCGGCAGCCGGGACCGGGGTTTGGGCCGACGCCACGGGCGGCGCGCCGGTCGGGACCGGCTGCGGCGTCACCACGGCAGGCGGCGGCAGGGGGGTGGCGACGATTGCGTTCGAGCCGGGCGCGGTCGGGGCGGGTTGGGCCGCGGCCGGCGGGATCAGCGCGAGCAGGGCCAGCGCCGCCAGCGCGGAGCGGCAGTTCATTTCGGTCCCGGCGCCGCGGCCCCGCCGGCGGGCGGGGCGGCCTTGCCCAGCGCGCTCACCATGTTGGAGGCGCTGAAGATGAACTTGCCCAGCAGCGTCTCCAGGCTGACCGCGCCCTGGGTGATGGTGATCGCCTGGCCCGGGGCCAGCATGGTGTTGCTGGCGCCGGGGGCGATCGAGAGATACTCCCCGCCCAGCAGGCTTGCCGAGGCGACCGTCGCGCTGCTGTCCTTGGGCAGCTTGATGCCGTTCTCGATCGAGAGGGCGACGTCCGCGAGATAGGTCTTCGGGTCGATGGATTCCGACAGCACCCGGCCGACCGGCACGCCCGCGAGCCGCACCGGGGCGCCGACGGCGAGGCCGGCGATGTTGTCGAATCGCGCGTGGAGCACATAGCCGGCGCCGACCCGGCGGGCGCCGGAATGGCCGAGGGCGTAGATCAGGAAGCCGACGGCCACCGCCAGCACGGCGGTGCCGGTGAGCAGCTCGGCCAGGTTGCGCCTTGGCATCGCGGCGGGGCTCAACTGCCGGGCGACCAGGCTTCGTAATCCCCGGTGGCGTGGGCGCGGGTGCCGCCCTGGTAGTCATGGCCGGGCGGGCGGTAGCCGGCGGGGCTGCCGGTGGGGTTGGCCTGATGCGGCTTCTGCCAGGGCTTGCGGGCGGCGACCGGCAGCGGCGCATCGGTGATGCGGTGCAGCCAGGCGTGCCATTCGGGCGGCACTTTCGAGGCCTCGGGCGCGCCGGCATAAATCACCCAGCGGCGGCCCTTGCCGGCCCGATCCTGATAGTAGGAGTTGCCGTCGGCATCGGTGCCGATGCGCCGGCCATGCAGAAGCGTGTCGAGCCAGGTGCCGAAGGTCATGGCCGGGGGTATAGCGGTCCCGGCTTGTGGGGTCCAGCCGGGGCGACCGTTGCGGAATATGCCGGGCTGCCATGAAATTTCAGATAATCGTAGCAATGGCGGAGAATCCGCCATAATTCCGCCCGGCGCGGGGGCCATCTTCCGCGCCGTCGATAGAACCGCGATGACCGGCGGCGCGCCGGTCATCCGGGAGGATGATTCGCGCCGGGGCGAACGAAAGTGAAACGCATGTCCACGCCGAGTATCACCAGCAATCCCATTCCCCTCGGCCCCGACGACGATATCGTCCGCAAGACCGAGCTCATCATCAGCGGCGTGCTGCGCGGGGGGGTGCTGCTCAGCGTCGCCATCATCCTGGGCGGGGCCGCCTGGTTCTTCTACCTGACCGCCAGCGGCGGGCTGGCGCATCCGTCGTTTCCGGACACGCTGCCCGCCGTCTGGCACGGGCTGCTGGCGCTCGATCCACCCTCGATCATCGTGGTCGGGCTGCTGGTGCTGCTGGCGACGCCGGTGATGCGGGTCGCGGTCTCGATCATCGCCTTCGCGCTGGAGGAAGACCGCACCTACGTCATCATCACCACGCTGGTGCTGGCGATCCTGCTGTTCTCCATCTTCGGGATCGGCGCCTGGCTGGGCAAGCCGGAGCCGGCGATGGTGCAGGACGGCACCCTGCCGTTCTTCCTCTTCGTCCTCCTCAGCTCGGCCTTCGCGGGGTTCGTGGGCGCGCTGGTGGGGCTGGGCGGCGGCGTCTTCATCGTGCCGATCCTGACCCTGGTCTTCCATGTCACCTTCACCGCCGCCATCGGCGCCTCCATCGTCTCGGTGGTCGCCACCTCCTCGGGCGCGGCGGCGGCCTATGTGAAGGACCGGATGACCAATCTGCGGGTCGGGATGTTCCTGGAAGTCGCCACCACCACCGGGGCGATCTGCGGCGCGCTGCTGTCCACCATGCTCGATCCCACCGTCCTCTTTATCGTGTTCGGCGTCGTGCTGCTGATCTCGGCCCTGCCGCTGGTGATGCGCCTGGGGGAGGAGCTGCCGCAGGGGGTGACCAACCACAAATGGGCCGAGAAGCTGCATTTGCCCGGCACCTACCCGGACCGCCGGTCGCACCAGGACGTCGCCTACAACGTCGCGCATATCCGCTGGGGCTTCAGCATGATGTGGGTGGCGGGGATGATCTCCGGCCTGCTCGGTATCGGCTCCGGCACCTTCAAGGTGCTGGCGATGGACACGGCGATGCGGCTGCCGATGAAAGTCTCCACCACCACCAGCAATTTCATGATCGGGGTGACCGCGGCGGCGTCGGCCGGCATCTTCTTCCAGCGCGGCGACATCGACCCGGCGATCGCGGCGCCGGTGGCGCTCGGCGTGCTGCTCGGCGCCACGCTGGGGGCCAAGACCATCACCCGGGTGTCCAACGTGTGGCTCAAGAAGCTGTTCGTGCCGGTGATCGTGCTGGTGGCGCTGAACATGCTGGCGCGCGGCTTCGGTTGGATGTGATCCGTGGAGGCGGCGGGCTTGGCGCGGGGATGGGGGCGGTCTAGATAGCTCCCGTCCGTCAGGGGGAAACCGCACGCATGATCGACAAGATCGTCCGCTCGATGGCCGAGGCGATGGCCGGGGTTCCGGATGGCGCGACGGTGTTCATCGGCGGCTTCGGTGCCGTCGGTCAGCCCAACGCGCTGATCGACGGGCTGATCGAGCACGGCGCCAAGGACCTGACCATCGCCACCAACAACGCCGGCGTGGGCCGGGTGGGGCTGGCGCGGCTGATGGATCTGGGGCGGGTGCGCAAGATCATCTGCTCCTTCCCCCGCTCGTCGGACCCGGTGGTGTTCGAGAGCCTGTATCGGGCCGGCAAGATCGAACTCGAGATCGTCCCGCAGGGCACGCTGGCGGCGCGCATCCATGCCGCCGGCGCGGGCATCCCGCTGTTCTTCACCCCGACCGGGGTGGGCACCAAGATGGCGATGGGCAAGGAGACCCGCGAGATCGACGGGCGCATGTATGTCGCCGAGAAGGCGCTGCACGGCGACGTGGCCCTGGTGGAGGCCTGGGAGGCGGACCGCTGGGGCAACCTGACGTACCGGAAATCCGGCCGCAACTTCAACCCGGTGATGGCGATGGGGGCGGCGCTGACGATCGTGCAGGCGCAGCACATCCGCGCCCTGGGGGAGATCGACCCCGATCACGTCCACACGCCGGGCATTTTCGTCAATCGCGTGCTGCACGTTCCCTACGGCGATCCGTCCGGCTTCTGATCCCCCCTCGGAGCACCCGCTATGTCGCAAGCCGCCGAAACCCCGTTCACCCGCCCGCAGATGGCCGCCCGCGCCGCCGCCGATATCCCCGAGGGGTGGTACGTCAACCTGGGCATCGGCATTCCGACCATGGTGGCCGATCACGTCCCGCCCGAGCGGGAGGTGGTGTTTCATTCCGAGAACGGCGTGCTGGGCATGGGACCCGCGCCGGCCAAGGACGCGATCGACCCGTGGCTGATCAACGCCGGCAAGCAACACGTGACCCTGCGGCCGGGCGGCAGCTTCTGCCACCATTTCGACAGCTTCGCGATGATCCGCGGCGGGCATCTCGATCTGTGCGTGCTGGGGGCGTTCCAGGTGGCGGAGAACGGCGATATCGCCAACTGGGCGACATCGGAGAACGACACCGCCCCGGCGGTGGGCGGCGCGATGGACCTGGCGGCCGGGGCGAAGCGGCTCTGGGTGATGATGGAGCACACCACCAAGGACGGCACCCCCAAGCTGGTGCATCGCTGCACCTATCCGCTGACGGCGCTGGGGGCGGTGAAGCGGGTCTATACCAACCTCGCGGTGCTGGACGTGACGCCGCGCGGCTTCGCGGTGCGGGAACTGGCGCCGGGGGTGAGCTTCGAGTCGCTGCAGGCACGGACCGAGGCGAAGCTGCTGACGGACTGAAATCCATCAGCCTCTTGGCCGGCCTTCCGGTCATAAGGCCGATCGGTATCGCGTGCTGGGTTGGCGCGGCGGCTGC
>DAHWNE010000122.1 GCA_027340195.1 Acetobacteraceae bacterium
TTACCTTGGTTTCGGTGTTGCGGTGCGCCGCGCGGTCCGGGGGGAGGAAGGGCCCGTCTCGCGCCTGCACCGGCGAGTCACCACGCCCCGGCTTGCAAACGTGTTTCACGCCATCGGAATTTTTCGTTCCCGCCGCGTTGACCGTGGAACCCGCCCGCATTGCCTCCCGATAACGATACGGAACGCAAATGCTCGCCCGGACCATGATGCCGATCGCGCAAATCGGCGAGCGAAGTTACGAAGCGGTTGCGCGGCGCGTCCACGGCGACGAACCGCACCGGCTTGCCGGGCATTTCCCGCGAATCGAGACACCCAAATCGGCCCGCCGCCGCATCGTGCCCCCCACCGCATCGCACCGGGTGCAACCGTTTTGACATCGCCCGCGCCCTATGCCGCCCGCGTCACTGCCACGGGAGCGTCCCATGCTGGCCGGAAAGCGGATCTGCGTCGTCCTGCCCGCCTACAACGCCGCGAAAACCCTCCGCCGCACCTATGACGAGATCCCGCGCGACCTGGTGGACGACATCATCCTGACCGACGACGCCTCGGCCGACGACACCATCGCGGTGGCGCGGAGTCTCGGCATCTTCACCCTGCGCCACGACGTCAACCGCGGCTACGGCGGCAATCAGAAGACCTGCTACGCGGCGGCGCTGGCGCGCGGGGCGGATATCGTGGTGATGCTGCACCCGGACTACCAGTATTCGCCGGCCCTGGTGACGCCGATGGCCTCCATGATCGCCTCGGGTCATTACGATGTGGTGCTGGGCTCGCGCATCCTGGGCGGCGGCGCGCTGAAGGGCGGGATGCCGATCTATAAATACATCGCCAACCGGGCCCTGACGCTGACCCAGAACCTGCTGACCGGGCAGAAGCTGTCCGAATACCACACCGGCTACCGCGCCTGGAGCCGCCGCGTGCTGGCCGAGCTGCCGCTGCTCAACTGCTCGGACGATTTCGTCTTCGACAACCAGATGCTGACCCAGGCCATCGCGCGCGGCTTCGCGATCGGCGAGATCTCCTGCCCGACCCGCTATTTCCCCGAAGCCTCCTCGATCAATTTCCGCCGCTCGGTCACCTACGGGCTCGGCGTGCTGGGCACCGCGGCGCTGTACCGGGCGAGTCGGCTGGGCCTCGCCCGCCCCGCGCTGTTCGCCGATACCGGCGCCGAGCGGCTGCGGCCGGCCATCGCGCAAGTGGCATGACGCCGCGCCGCATCGCCCTGCTGCTGGCCGGGGCCGCGGCGCTGGCGCTGGCGGCGCATGTCGCCGGGCGCGACCTCACCGCCCCGGCGCTGGCGCTGCTGCGGATGGCGCGCCACCACGGCGGCGCCGGCCTCGCGGTGCTGTTCGCGGTGCAGGCGGCGATCGCGGCCAGCGGCATCCTGCCCGCCTCGGTGCTGGGCATCGCCGCCGGCGCGCTGTTCGGCGTGGCCGGCGGATTCGCCGCCGCCGCCGGCGGGACCATGGCCGGGGCGCTGATCGCCTTCGGCCTCGCGCGCTCCCTGCTGCGACCCTGGATCGCGCGTTGGGTGGGCGAGCGCCCGGCGCTGGCGCGGTTCGACCACGCGCTGGGCCGCGACGGCTGGCGGCTGGTCTGCCTGGTGCGGATCTCCCCGGTCATGCCGTTCGCCGTGACCAGCTATGCGCTGGGCCTGTCTTCGGTGGGGTTCCGCGCCTATGCGCTGGGCACGCTGGCCGCGCTGCCGGCGCTGGCGGCCTATGTGGTGGCCGGCAGCATGGCCGGATTCGGCGCCCTGCACCTGAGCGCGGGCGTGGGCGCCTGGGCCGGGCTGGCGCTGGGCGCGGCGGCGACGCTGGCGCTGGCCTGGTATCTGGCGCGGCTGGTCCG
>DAHWNE010000123.1 GCA_027340195.1 Acetobacteraceae bacterium
ATCGAGCGCGGCGGCCGGCAGGATGACCGCCTGATCGGCCGGTTCCGCGCGGCGGAACAGCCGGATCGTGTGGAAATTGCAGTAGCCCCAGAGCGGCAGCTCGCGGAAGCGGCGGAACTGGTCGGCATCGTGCCCGCGCAGCCGCGCCGGATCGAGCGCGGCACCCGGCGGCTTCAGCTCGACGAAGGCCCGCGCCGGCTCGCCCGGCCGCGCGAAGGCGAGGTCGGGCCGGCCGATCCCGGGCTTGGCGTATTCGGCCAGCACGCGCGGCCCGAGCGGGCCCACCATGGAGTCGAGCAGCGCCCGGAACCGCGGCGCCAACACCAGCTCCCCGCCGCCGCCGGGGTCGGCCCGGCAATCGGCGCGGATCGCCGCGGCATAGGCGGTCAGCGCGTCGCGGAGCGAATCCGGGTCCATCGCCCCGGCTTACACCGCCCCCCCGATTCGCGCGCCCCCACCCGCCTCGACAACGCCCCCGAACGGCGCCACACCCCGCCCATGCTCCCCCTCATCGGCGTCACCCTCGATTCCGAAGCCCCCGGCGGCTACTCCGCCTACCCCTGGTACGCCCTGCGCCGGAACTACGCCCAGGCGATCGCCGGCGCCGGCGGCCTGCCCGTCGCGCTGCCGCACGACCCGGCGCTGGCCGAGTCCTACTTGGCACGCATCGACGCGCTGGTGGTCACCGGCGGCGCCTTCGACATCGACCCCGCGCTCTATGGCGCGGCCGACCGCCACGCCACCGTCACCCTCAAGGAAGACCGCACCGCGGCCGAGCTCGCCCTCACCCGCGGCGCCCTGGCGCGCGGGATGCCGGTGCTCGGCATCTGCGGGGGGATGCAGCTGCTCGGCGTCGCACTGGGCGGCAGCCTGATCCAGCACATCCCCGACGCCATCCCGGGCGCGCTGGAACACGAACAGCCCAACCCCCGCCACCTTCCCGGCCATGGGGTGCGCATCCTGCCCGGCACCATGCTCGCCGCCATCACCGGGGCGGCGGAGATGGCGGTCAACTCCGCCCATCACCAGGCCATCGCCGAGCCCGGCAAGCGCGCGGTGGTGAACGCCATCGCCCCGGACGGGGTGATCGAAGGGGTGGAGGACCCGGGCGCGCGCTTCTGCCTCGGCCTGCAATGGCACCCGGAGTTCCTGATCGACCCCGGCGACCGGCGCGTGTTCGACGCGCTGATCGCCGCCTGCCGCCGATGAGCGACCCGCCCGAGCGCGGCGAGCGCATCGCCCGCCACCTCGCCCGCGCCGGCATCGCCAGCCGCCGCGAGGCCGAGCGCCTGATCGAAGCCGGCCAGGTGCGGCTCAACAACGCCCCGGTGACCCACCCCGCCACCTTCGTCGCCCCCGGCGACATCGTGACCGTCGCCGGCCGCGCGGTGGCCGAGCCCGAGCGCACCCGGCTGTGGCGCTACCACAAGCCCGACGGGCTGGTGACCACCCATCGCGACCCCGAGGGACGGCCGACCGTCTTCGCCGCCCTGCCCGCCGCGCTCGGCCGGGTCATCAGCGTCGGGCGGCTCGATCTCACCAGCGAGGGGCTGCTGCTGCTGACCAACGACGGCGCCCTGGCTCGCCGGCTGGAACTGCCCGCCACCGGCTGGCTGCGTCGCTACCGGGTGCGCGTGCACGGCCGGCCCGATCCGGCCGCGCTCGCCGCCCTCGCCAACGGGATCACCGTCGAAGGCGTACGCTACGGCCCGATCGAAGCCGCCCTGGACGCGGTGAAGGGCGAGAACGCCTGGCTGACGGTCAGCCTGCGCGAGGGCCGCAACCGCGAGGTGCGCCGGGTGATGGCGGCGCTGCGGCTGCCGGTCTCGCGGCTGATCCGCGTTGCCTACGGCCCGTTCCAGCTCGGCAACCTGCCGCGCGGCGCGGTGGAGGAGGTCCCCACCCGCGTCCTGCGCGACCAGCTGGGCGCGGCTACTGCGCCACCCAGCCCCCGTCGATCGAAAGCGGCGCCCCGGTGATGGTGGACGCGGCATCCGAGCACAGGAACACCGCGAGCCCGCCGATCTGATCGGCGGTGGTGAATTTCTCCATCGCCTGCTTCTCGGTCAGGAACTCGTGCTTTTCGTGATCGACGGTGGTGCCTTCCGCCTTCGCCTTGTCCTCGAGCTGCTTCTCCACCAGCGGGGTCAGCACCCAGCCCGGGCAGATGGCGTTGACGGTGATGCCGTTGTTGGCGGTCTCGATCGCCGCCACCTTGGTCATCCCCACCACGCCGTGCTTGGCCGCGACGTAGGCCACCTTCTGCGGGCTGGCCACCAGCCCGTGCGCCGAGGCGATGTTGATGATCCGCCCCCAACCGCGCTTCTTCATCCCCGGGATCGCCGCCTTCATGCCGTGGAACACCGCCGAGAGGTTGATGGCGATGATCGCGTCCCAGCGGGCGGTGGGGAAATCCTCGATATTGGCGACGTATTGGATGCCGGCGTTGTTGACCTGGATATCCACCGCGCCCAGCTTCGCCTCCGCCTCGGCGACCATCGCGGCGATCTGCTCGGGCTTCGACATGTCGGCCGGGCTGTAGAGCGCGCGCACGCCGAACTCGGCGGCGAGGCCGGCGCGCAGCTGCTCGATCGCGCCGGCATCGCCGAAGCCGTTCATCATGATGTCGGCCCCCTGCGCGGCCAGCGCGCGGGCGATGCCAAGGCCGATGCCGCTGGTGGACCCGGTGACCAGCGCCACCTTACCCTTGAGACTCATGGTTTTCGCTCCGTTGTTTCAGATCACGCCAGATAGTCGTGCAGCACCTGCCCGTAGGGCAAGGTGAGATCGGCCAGGATGTGCCGCCCGAACAGGATCTTGCGCACCGGCAGGTCGGCGACCCGGCAGTTCACATGCGGCACCAGATGCAGCCGCGCCGGGCCGGCCCAGGCGCCTTTCAGCGTCACCTCGGCCAGGTGATAGCCCACCAGCTGCGCGATCTTCGGCTTGCCGTCCACGTCGGGGATGAATTTCAGATTGATGTTGAGCTTGCCCATCCCGGCCAGCGTCTCGCCATGGTCCTGGGCGAGGGAGCTGTATTTGTAGGCCATGGTACCCAGCGCCACCTCGTGCGCGGCATAGCGCAGGGTGCCGGTCAGGGTGTCGTGATGGACGGTGAGCTCGGGCTTGCCGATCTTCTTCGGGAAGCCCCAGATCTCCCGCCCGCCGGTGGTGGGACTCTCGTCGTCGAGGAACATCATCGCCGAATAATTGCAGGGCGTTCCGTTCCACTTCGCGGCGATGTTGATGCCGCATTCGGTGTAGCAGCCGAAACCGGAGCTGTCCGGCATCTTCATCCATTCGAAGATGGCGTGGTTGCCGTCCGGCTCCAGCGGTTCGGGCAGCATGGCGCGGATCGCGTCGGGGTCGGATTCGTAATGGATCAGCAGGTACTCCCGATCGATGAAGCGATACGGGCCCTTCGGGTAGCTGGGGCTGGCCAGCGGCATCGCCGAGGCTGCGAGGATCTCGTCGCGGGTCATGGTCTCTCCGAGCGGTGGGGCTGACGGGTATGTGGCAAGGCGCGGGCGGATTGGCACGCGAAATCGGCCGGTGTTGCGTGATTGTCATGCGGGGGACGTACGCCGAGCCAAGTTCCGGCCGCGCCTGCCCGGGTCCCTCCCGACCCGTCCGTCAGGAAAATTCACCTCCCACCCGATTTCCGTCTTGACATTTCTTCTAACAACTGCTACCTTCGCCCCCATCAACCCCGCGAAAGGACCCCGTGCCCACCATGCCGCCGTCGCC
>DAHWNE010000128.1 GCA_027340195.1 Acetobacteraceae bacterium
GGCGACGGCGCGCAGCCGGGGCATGGGCGGGTCCTTGCGGAGGTGGTGGAGATTTCTCTGGCGCCCGAACGCGGAATCGGCAAGATGGGCCGCGTCGTCATCGTCAGGGAGCACCGTATGAATCGCATCCGCCTCGCCGCCCTCGGCGGCATCGCCGCCATCGCGCTCGGGGCCGGCGTCGCCGCTTTCGCCGCCGCCCCAAGCTACAACCCGATCGTGACCCGCCAGAGCGGCCAGTTGTTGGTGCTGGGCACGTTCGTCGGCATCCGGCAGGCACTGCTGCACAAGCTGCCGGTCAAGCCGTTCGCCGAACCTGCGCTGGCGATGTCGAAATGGTTCGCCCAGTATCCCACGCTGTTCCCGCCGGGTTCCGACAAGGGCGACAACACCAAGGCGCTGCCCGCGATCTGGACCCATTTCGCGGCGTTCCAGAAGGATGCGGACAACGCCTCGGCGGCGGCGGCCAAGCTGGCGATGCTGGCCAAGGCCGACAACACGGCGGGCTTCGCCGCCCAGGTGAAGGTGCTGGGCGGCACCTGCCTGTCCTGCCACAAGGAGTTCCGGGCTAAGTAGCCCCGAAGCGCCGCAGCACGAAGGCCACCAGCGCGGCGGCGACGGCCAGCGCCGCCGCCGCGCCCCAGACCGGGCGCAGCCGGGGCGGCGGCATCTCGGCCGGCAGCGCCTTGCGCCCGAAAATCATCGGCCGGACCAGGTCGTGGCGCTTGACCAGGGCATAGATCCCGATCGCCGCCACATGCAGCGCCACCGCGATCTCGATCAGGGTGAAGCCCAGCGCGTGCCAGTCGGTGATCCGGTCGCTCAGCCGCTGACCCAGCGCGTCGGCGAACGGGCCATAGGCCAGCACCTGGTCGTTGGAACAGAGACCGGTGCCGACCTGGAACGCCAGCAGGCCCAGCAGCAGCAGCACCATCCAGCCGCCGGCTGGGTTATGGCCCACCTGATGGTCCGGCTCCCGGCGCGCCAAATGCCGCAGATGCGCCAGCGCCTCCCACGGCGGGCGCAGGAAATGGGAAAACCGCGCGGTCTCGCTGCCGACGAAGCCCCAGATCACGCGGAAGATCAGCAGGGTCAGCAGCGTGTAGCCGGACAGGAAATGCCAGCTCATCCAGCCCTCGTGCTGGGTCAGCCAGCTGGTGAATACCAGCCCCACCACCGCCCAGTGGAACAGCCGCGTCGGCAGGTCCCACACCACATGGACCACCCGGTTCATGCCGGCCCCCTTTGCCGTTGGCCCATGAAGAATGGGCCGACGGCAGCCGGCATGGAGTCATCTTTCGCGCGCCGCCGCCCACCAACCCGGCGCGCATGCCGTCCGGCCGTTCGGCCGCACGGGATCATGCCGGCACCCGCCGCGGCGCCGGCGAGACCAGCCGCCCGCCCCCCGGGGCCACCGCGAACACCGCCAGCCCGCGCCGGACATGGCCGTCCGGCAGCAGCGCCAACACCCCGTCGGTGCCGGCAAACCCCGCGGCCTGCGTGAGCGCCCCCGTCGCGTACCCCGCCCCCGCGGTCACCCGCGCGATGGCCGCGGCGTCATAGGCGAGATCGGCGACCCCCGGCGGCGAGGCGCCGTAGCTTGCGGTGAATTCGGCGACGAATCCCGCCCGCGCCCTGGCGTCCGGCGCGGCATACCAGGCGCCGGGCAGCCGCCCCGAATCGCTGCGCGGATCGGCCCAGAGCGCCGGGCCCATGATCCGCACCGCCGGCGGGCCGACCACGTAATAGGCCAGCAACGCCGCGATCTCGCGCAGGCTCTCCCCGGTATCGGCCAGCAGCAGCGCATCGAAGGGCGGCGGCGGCGGCACCGATTTGCGCAGCAAGGCGGCCTCGCGCCGTCCCGCCTCGGTGCCGGTGGCGGCGGCGGCGTGCATCCGCGCCTCGATCGGCCCCCAGCGCCCGGCATAGTCGGACAGCCTCCGGGTGACCGCGTTGATCGAGGCCATGCCCTGGCCATGGAAGCGGATGTCGGGCGGGCTCAGCGCCGCGGCCGCGGTGGCGTGGGCGAGCCCCGCGGCCATGAGCTGCCCGAACGGGTTGTCGGGCAGCAGCGCGGCGAAGCGGGTGCGCCCGTCGCGCACGGCGGCGGCCACCAGCCGGCTGACCTGCTCGCCCGGGGTGATGCCCAGCACCCAGACACCGGGGCGGGCCAGGGCGGGGTCGTTGGTGAAGGCCAGCATCGGTACCGCGGCCGATTGGGTGACCGCCGCCGCCGCCTGCGTCTCCGGGGCGGTCAGCGGGCCCAGGATCAGCCGCGCGCCGCCGGAAAGCGCCGCGCGCGCGGCCTCGGCGGCGCCTTCCGGCGCGCCCCCGGTATCGCGCACCAACAACGGCGGGGATCCGGGCGCGGACAGCGCCAGCGCCGCCGCCTGCCGCATCGGCCGGCCGATCGCCCCGAGCGGACCCGAGAGCGGCAGCAGCAACCCGACCGGCGCGCCCGGCGCGCCGCCGCCGGCCACCCCCGGCGCCAGCGATTCCGGCCGCAGCGATTCCGGCGCGCCGTAGCCGGGACGGGTCGCCGGGTATGGGCTATAGAACCCGCCCGGACCTTCCGCCGCACAGGCGCTCAGTCCCGCCGCCGCGCCCAGGACCAGCAATGACCGCCGCCGCATCCGCACTCCCCGACGCTTCCGCGCCCGATGCCATGCCCGGTCTTGTGCTGGTTTCCACGCCGATCGGCAACCTTGGCGATGTGTCCCCCCGCGCCCGCGCGGCCCTGGCCGGCGCCGACCTGGTGCTGGCCGAGGACACCGCCCACAGCGCCCGGCTGCTCTCGGCGCTCGGGGTGCGGGCGCGCTGCCTGTCGCTGCACGAGCATAACGAGGACGCGCGGGTCCCGGCGGTGCTCGAGCGGTTGCGCGCCGGGCAGCGGATCGCGCTGATCTCGGATGCCGGCACGCCGCTGGTCTCCGACCCCGGATTCCGGTTGGTGCGGGCGGCGATCGCGGCGGGGCTGCCGGTGGGGGCGGTGCCCGGGCCGAACGCGGCGGTGACCGCGCTGGTGCTCTCCGGCCTGCCGCCGCTGCCGTTCCTCGTGCTCGGCTTCCCGCCCCCGAAACCGGCCGCGCGCGCCGGCGCCTTTGCCGCGCTGCGGGCGGCCGAGGCGGCCGGCCTCGCGGCCACGCTGATCTGGTACGAGGCCCCGCACCGGCTGGCAGCGATGCTGGCGGACCTGCACGCCGTGTTCGGCGACCGCCCGGCGGCGGTGGCGCGCGAACTGACCAAGCGGTTCGAGGAGATCCGCCGTGCCCGCCTGTCCGAACTGGCCGCGCATTACGCCGCCGAGGCGCCGCGCGGGGAGATCACGGTGCTGCTCGGCCCGCCGGCGCCGTCCTCAGCCGCGGCGGAGGACCTCGAGCCCGCCCTGCGCGCGGCGCTCGGCGCGCACAGCCTGCGCGACGCCGCCGCGCTGGTCGCCGCCGCCACCGGCCGGCCCCGGCGGGAGGTCTATGCCCGCGCCCTGGCGCTGACAAACGATCCCCCCGCCGCTAAACCCGACCTCCCATGACCGAACCCGATCAGCGGCGCCGCCGCCTGCTGTACCGCGCCACCCATCGCGGTACCCACGAGACCGATTTGCTGGTGGGCGGCTTCGTCGCCCGCCACCTGTCCAGCCTGACTCCGGAACAGCTGGACGAACTGGAAATCATCCTGGACTACCCCGACACCGATCTTGCCGACTGGCTCACCGGCCGCCAGCCGATCCCGGCCGACGCGGCGCAGCCGCTGCTGCGGCGGATGCGCGCCGAGGCCGCCGGATGAGGCGCGCGCCTCGCCCCGGCGCATCGCGGCGGCCGGGGGTCCCGGCGGCGTGAGCACCCTTCTTGCCGCCTACGGCGCCCCCGAAGGCTGGGATGCCTTCCTGCTGGCCCGCCGCCGGCGCGAGTTCCCCGGCCCCGTGCTGCACGTCACCCGCGACGATGCGCGCATGGCGCGACTCGCCGAGGCGCTGGGCTTCGTCATGCCGGAGGCCGAGGTGCTGCGCTTCCCGGCCTGGGACTGCCTGCCCTACGACCGGGTCTCCCCCAACGCGGCGCTGGTGGCCGAGCGGGTGGCCACGCTCGGCCGGCTGCTGGAACCGGCGCGGGGGCCGCGGATCGTGCTGACCACCGTGAACGCGCTGGTGCAGCGGGTGCCGCCCCGCGCGGCGTTCCGGGATTCCAGCCTGGTGCTGCGTGTCGGCGGCGAGGTGGTGCCCGAGCGCCTGACCGCGTTCCTGGAAGCCAACGGCTACGGCCGCGCCGGCACGGTGATGGAGCCCGGCGAGTATGCGGTGCGCGGCGGTATCATCGATCTGTTCCCGGCCGGCGAGGCCGAGCCGGTGCGGATCGACCTGTTCGGCGACACGATCGAGACCATCCGCGGCTTCGATCCCTCCACCCAACGCAGCCTCAAGGAGGGGACGCGGACGTCGCTGGTGCTGCGTCCGGTCTCGGAAGTGCCGCTGGACCGGGACGCGGTGGCGCGCTTCCGCTCCGGCTGGCGCGAACGCTTCGGCCCCTCCGCCGCGGAAGACCCGATCTACCAGTCGGTTTCGGACGGGCGGCGCCATCCCGGCATGGAGCACTGGCTGGCGCTGTTCCACCCCGCGCTCGAGACGCTGCTGGACTACCTGCCCGGCGCCTCGGTCAGCCTGGACCATCAGGCCCAGGAATCGCTCGCCGCCCGGTTCGAGATGATCGCCGATCATTACGCGGCGCGGCGGATGCCCCCGCGCGAGGGCGAAGTGCCGTATCGCCCGCTACCGCCGGAGCTGCTGTATCTGGACGCGGCGGGCTGGGAGGCGATGCTGGCCGGCGGCCCATGCGTCGCGTTCTCCCCGTTCGCCCCGCCGGAGGGCGCCGAGGGGTTCGACGCCGGCGGGCGCCCCGGGCCGGTGTTCTTCTCCGCCTCGCAAGGGCCCGGCCCGGCGTTCGAGGCGTTCAAGGCCCGGCTCGCCCGCTGGGCCGAGGAAGGCCGGCGGGTGGTGGTCGCCGCCTGGACCCGCGGCTCGCGCGAGCGGCTGGGGGTGCTGCTGCGCGAGCACGGCGTGCGCGAGGTCGCCCCCGAGCCCGACTGGCCTTCGGTGCGGCGCAAGCCGGCGGGCAGCGTCTCGCTGGTGGTGCTGGGGGTGGAGCGCGGCTTTCTGTCCCCCACCGGCGGCGAGCGGCTGGCGCTGGTGGCCGAGCAGGACCTGCTGGGCGAACGCATCGCCCGCCCGCCGCGCCGGGTCCGCCGCGCCGATCAGTTCATCGCCGAGGCGACCGAACTCGCCGAGGGCGACCTGGTGGTGCACCAGGAATACGGGATCGGCCGCTATGCCGGGCTGGTGACGCTCACCGTCTCCGGCGCGCCGCACGACTGCCTGCGGCTGATCTACGACGGCGACGAGAAGCTGTTCCTGCCGGTCGAGAACATCGAGATCCTCTCGCGCTACGGCAGCGACCACGACGGGGCGGCGCTGGACAAGCTGGGCGGCGTCGGCTGGCAGAACCGCAAGGCGCGGATGAAGGCGCGCATCCGCGACATGGCGGCGGGCCTGATCCGCACCGCCGCCGAGCGGCAGCTGCGCCAGGCCGAGATGCTGACCCCGCCGGAAGGCGCCTTCGACGAGTTCTGCGCCCGCTTCCCGTTCGCCGAGACCGAGGATCAGAGCCGGGCGATCGCCGATGTGCTGGAAGACCTCGCCTCCGGCCGGCCGATGGACCGGCTGATCTGCGGCGATGTCGGCTTCGGCAAGACCGAGGTCGCGCTGCGCGCCGCCTTCGTCGCCGCCATGAGCGGCGCGCAGGTGGCGGTGGTGGTGCCGACCACCCTGCTGGCGCGCCAGCATTTCCGCAGCTTCTCGGAACGTTTCGCCGGGCTGCCGGTGCGGGTGGCGCAGCTGTCGCGCATGGTGAGCGCGAAGGAAGCGGCGGAGGTGCGCCGCGGCCTCGCCGACGGGTCGGTCAACATCGTGGTGGGCACCCATGCGCTGCTGGCCAAGGGCATCCAGTTCGCATCCCTCGGGATGCTCGTCATCGACGAGGAGCAGCATTTCGGCGTGGCGCACAAGGAACGGCTGAAGGCGCTGCGCACCGATGTGCATGTGCTGACGCTGACCGCGACGCCGATCCCGCGCACCCTGCAGCTGGCGCTGTCGGGCCTGCGGGAAATGAGCCTGATCGCCACCCCGCCGGTGGACCGTCTGGCGGTGCGGACCTTCATCATGCCGTTCGATTCCGTGGTCATCCGCGAGGCGATCCAGCGCGAGCGCTTCCGCGGCGGGCAGGTGTTCTGCGTGGTGCCGCGGATCGAGGACCTGCCGCGCATGGCCGAACGTCTGCGCGAGATCGTGCCCGAGGCGAAGCTGGTGGAGGCGCACGGGCGGCTCGCCCCCTCCGCGCTCGAGCAGGTGATGACCGAGTTCGGCGACCGCAAGTTCGACATCCTGCTGTCCACCAACATCGTCGAGAGCGGGCTCGACATGCCGGCGGTCAATACGCTGCTGATCCACCGCGCCGATCGGTTCGGGCTCGGCCAGCTCTATCAGCTGCGCGGGCGGGTCGGGCGCGGCAAGCAGCGCGGCTACGCCTACCTGACCTGGCCGCAGAACCATCGCCTGTCGGCGGCGGCGGAGAAGCGGCTGACGGTGATGCAGACGCTCGATTCGCTCGGCGCCGGGTTCACCCTGGCCTCGCACGATCTCGACATCCGCGGCGCCGGCAACCTGCTGGGCGACGAGCAGTCCGGGCATATCCGCGAGGTGGGGATCGAACTCTATCAGCAGATGATGGAGGACGCGGTGATGGAGCTGCGCGCCGGCGCGGGCGCGGAGACGGAGGCCGGGCGCGACTGGACGCCCAACATCGCGCTTGGCCTGCCGGTGCTGATCCCCGAGGCCTATGTGCGCGACCTGCCGGTGCGGCTCGGCCTCTATCGGCGCATCAGCGCGCTGGCCTCGGATGCCGAGCAGGAGGCGTTGGCGGCCGAGCTGGTGGACCGGTTCGGCCCGCTGCCGGAGGAGGTGGAGAATCTGCTGGCGGTGGTGGCGCTGAAGCGCGCCTGCCGGGCGGCCGGGGTGGAGAAGATCGAGGCCGGGCCGAAGGGCATGGTGATCGGCTTCCGCCGCAACGCGTTCGCCAACCCGGCCGGGCTGGTGCGCTGGCTGGGCCAGCAGGGCGGGCTGATCCGGCTGCGGCCCGATCACAAGCTGGCGATCACGCGGGAGATGGATCTGGCGTTGCGGCTGCGCACGGCGCGGGACGTGCTGGGGGCGCTGGTGACCCTCGCGGGGGCGGCGAAGCCGCCGGGGACGGCGCGGTAGGCGGGCGGCGGCCAGGATCGCGCGCCGTCGCCGACGGAAAATACGATCCTGTATCGTCCGGGTCGCGATCCCCTACGGCAGCACCTTCCCCGGGTTCATCAGCCCCTTCGGGTCCAGCGCCGCCTTGATCGCCCGCATCGCCGCCAGCTCCGCCCCGCCGCGCCAGTCGGGCATCATGTAGGGCTTCAGCCGCCCCACCCCGTGCTCGGCCGAGAAACTGCCGTCGAACCGGCGCACCACCGCGTTCACCGTATCCATGATCTCGTGGTCGCGGGCCAGGAACGCCGCGCCCGCCGCGCCCTCCGGCTGCTCCAGGTTGAAATGGATGTTGCCGTCGCCCATGTGCCCGAACGGCACCGCGCGCACGCCGGGGATCAGCGCCGCGCAGGCCGCCGTGGCCTCGGCGATGAAGGCCGGCACCGCCGAGACCGGCACCGAGACGTCGTTCTTCACCGACGCCCCCTCGCGCTTCTGCGCCTCGGAATGTTCCTCCCGCAACTTCCAGATCGCCGCCCGCTGCGCCTCCGATTCCGCCAGCGCCGCGTCGGTGATCTCGCCCGCTTCCAGCGACGCCTCCAGCACCCGCTCCATCCCCGCCCGCAACCCGGCATCCGCGCGCGGGGAGGCGAGCTCGACCAGCACGTAATGATCGGCCGGGGCGGCCAGCGGCAGCACCGCCCCCGGGATGTGCCGTAGCACGAAGCCCATCCCGGCGCCCGACATGTATTCGAACGCCATCACCGCGCCCGGGTCATGCGCCTGGAACCGCCCGAACAGCGCCAGCGCCGCCTCCACCGAGGCCGCGGCGCACAGCGCCACCGCCACCTCGCGCGGGCGCGGGGCCAGCTTCAGCACCGCGGCGGTGATGATCCCGAGCGTGCCCTCCGCCCCCACCAGCAGCTGGCGCAGCGCGTAGCCGGTGTTGTCCTTGCGCAGCCGGCGCAGCCCGTTCCACAGCGCCCCGTCCGGCAGCACCGCTTCCAGCCCCAGCACCAGGTCGCGCGCGTTGCCGAAGCGCACCGTGTTGTTGCCGCCGG
Organism: Acetobacteraceae bacterium; assembly: GCA_027340195.1. Taxonomy (GTDB): domain Bacteria; phylum Pseudomonadota; class Alphaproteobacteria; order Acetobacterales; family Acetobacteraceae; genus JAJZVS01. Next base: position 8,341 of record DAHWNE010000128.1, read on the forward strand.
CATTGGTGGCCAGCACGCCGCCGATCTGCGCCGAGCCTTCCGACGAGATCGACAGCCCGAGCAGGCACCCGGCCTCGGCCGCCGCCTCCTGCGCCGCCTTCAGCGTGACTCCGGCCTCCACCGTCATGGTCAGATCGCGCGCATCGACCGCGCGCACCCGGTTGAGCCGGGCCAGGCTGAGCACGATCTGCCGCCCGCTCTCGTCGGGCGTGGCGCCGCCCACCATCGAGGTGTTGCCCCCTTGCGGCACGATCGCCACCCCGGCGGCAACGCAGCGCCGCACCGTCTCGGCGACACCGGCCGCATCGGCGGGGCGGATCACCGCCGGGGTCGCGCCCTGATAGAGGCCGCGCCAGTCCCGCACATAGGACGCGGTATCGGCCGGATCGGTCAGCACCGCGGCGGGGCCGAGGGCGCCGCGCAGGTCGTCGAGCAGGGGGGCGATCGGGTCGGACATGGCGGACTCCTTCGGCTCTCGGCCGATAATCCATTCTCAACGCTTCCCCGCCAAGCTCAGCCGGTGCCCGTCACCGCCCCGCTCTCCCCTCCTCTCGCCCGCCGGCGCCGGGCGGAAGCCGCCATGCTGCTGCTCGCCGCCCTGGTGCTGCTCGGCGCCGCCCGCCTGCGCGGGGCCGAGTATGACGAGGCGTACAGCCTGTTCCTCACCTCCGGCACCCCCCGCCCGGCCTGGCCCGATCGTCCCTTCCGCGCCGGGCTGATCCGCCGCGTCATCGCCCGCCACGCCGGCCCGGTGGCCATCGCCCGGGCGCTGCGCGCCACCGACGTCCACCCGCCGCTCTATTTCTGGGCTCTCGCGGCCTGGCGCCGCGGCTTCGGGCCGGGGTTGCTCGTCGCGCGCCTGCTCTCGGTGCTGGCGGCGCTGGCGGCGCTGGCGCTGGTCGGCGCGCTGGCCCGGGCCGCCGCCATCCCGGCGGTGCCGGCGATCGGGTTCACCCTCGGCTGCTACGGCTTCGCCTATACCGGCGCCATCGCGCGCGACTTCGCGCTGGCCGAGGCGCTGCTGCTCGCCGGCGTCTGGCTGGCG
>DAHWNE010000130.1 GCA_027340195.1 Acetobacteraceae bacterium
CGGCGGGAGGTGCCGCTCTGGCTCAACCGCGCCGAGCTGCGCCCGCTGATCCTGGCGGTGGCCCATCCGCACCCGGCCAACCCGGGCGCGCTGCGGGTGCTGCTGCGCCGGCGGCGGGATCAGCCCTCCAGCACCTCGGTCGCCCGCCACAGATACCAGGCGGCGAAGGACCGGTAGGGCGCCCAGGCGGCGCCGATCGCCGCCAGCGCGCGCGGCTTGAGCTGCGCCGCGTCGCCCGCCAGCCGCCGGTAGCCCTCGCGCACCCCGAAATCATCGACCGGCAGGATATCGGGGCGGCCGAGGCCGAAGATCAGCAGCATCTCCACCGTCCAGCGGCCGATGCCGCGGATCTGCGTCAGCCGCTCCACCAGCGCGTCATCGGCAAGCCGCGCGCAGACGCGGCGGGTCGGCACCACCCCGGCGGCGGCCTGGGCGGCGAGATCGCGCAGGGCGGCGATCTTGGAGGCCGAGAAGCCGCAGGCGCGCAGCGCCGTCTCCGGCATCGCCAGCAGCGCGCCCGGCTCCGGCACCTGCCCGCCGGCGGCGGCGACCAGCCGGCCCAGGATCGCCTCGGCGGCGCGCCCGTGCAGCTGCTGATGGGCGATGGCGCGCAGCAGCGCCTGATAGGGGCTGCGGGACCGATCGACCGCCAGCCGCGGCGGGCCGACGCGGTCGATCAGCGCGGCGAAGCGCGGCTCGGCGGACAGATGCGCCATCGCGGCGCGGGCGGTGGCGGAGACCGGCATGGGGTCAGCCGCCGGCGGCGGCCTCGGCGAGCACCTCGCGCGCCAGCGCCAGCATCGCATAGTCCACCATCGCGCCGTGGTAGCGCACCGCGCCGGCGCCGGCGGCCTCGGCCCGCGCGAAGGCGTCCAGCAGCCCCTGGTAATAGGCCACCTCGTCGGCGGTCGGGCGATAGACCTCGCGCGCGATCGCCACATGCGCCGGGTGCATCACCGCGACGCCGGCATAGCCGATCGCCTTGGCGCGGCGGATCAGCGCCTCGGTGCCGGCCAGGTCCTCGATCGGGGTGCCGAAGATGCCGGCGATCGGATGCATCGCCCCGGCGGCGCGGCTGTCCAGCACCAGCTTGGAGGCGAGGAACAGCTGCTCGCTGCCCTCCATGCTGGCGCGGAAGCCGAAGGCGCGGGCGAAATCGCCGGAGACCGGTCCGCTGATCGCGCCATGGATGCCGCGCACGCGCGGGCTGGCGGCGGCCAGCGCCGAGGCGTGCAGCATCCCCTCGGCGGTCTCCGGCAGCGGCAGGATGCCGGCGGAGAGGTGCGGCAGGCCGCGACGGCCCTCATGGTAGCTCAGCAGGTCGGCGAGGCGGCGGATCTCGTCCGGGCTGGCCGCCTTGGGCAGCACGATCGCGGTCAGCCCGTCCACGGTGGCGGCCGCCACCTCGGCCGGAGTGCCCTGCCCCATCGGGTTGATGCGGACCAACGCGCCCACCCCGGCGGCGCGGAGTTCGGCGATCTCCCCGGCCAGCGCTTCCATCGCCGCCGGCTTGTGCTCGGGCGGCACCGAATCCTCGATATCCAGCACCACCGCGCCGGGCCGGTGGCGGATCGCCTTGGCCACCCAGTCCGGGCGATGGGCGGGCACGAACAGGGAGACGCGGATCGGCCACATGGCGGGCTCCGGGATCAATAGGATTTCGGCAGGCCGAGCGCGCGCTCGGCGATGTAGCAGAGCACCAGCTCCTGGCTGACCGGGGCGATCAGCGGCAGGATCGATTCGCGGTAGTAGCGCTCGACATGGTATTCGCGGGCGTAGCCGAAGCCGCCATGGGTGCGCACGGCGCGGCTGGCCGCCTTGTAGTAGAGCTCCGCGCACATGTATTTGGCCGCGTTGACCTGCGGCCCGCACTCGGCGCCCGAATCGTACAGGCCGGCCGCGTGGTGCAGCAGCAGCCCCGCCGCCTCCTGCGCCACCCAGATCTCGGCCAGCGGGTGCTGGATCGCCTGGTTCTGGCCGATCGGGCGGCCGAACACCACCCGCTCCTTCGCATAGGCCACCGCCTTGTCCAGGCAGTAGCGCGCCGCCCCCAGCACCCCGGCGGCGACGATGATGCGTTCCGAGTTCAACCCGTGCAGCAGATACTGGAAGCCGCGGCCTTCCTCGCCGATGCGGTCCTCGACCGGCACTTCCAGGTTGTCGATGAAGATGGCGTTGGAATCGACCGCGTTGCGCCCGCATTTCTCGATCAGCCGCACCTCGATGCGGGATCGGTCGAGATCGGTGTAGAACAGGGTCATGCCGTGGCTCGGCCTGGCGCTGTCCTCGAAGCTCTGGGTGCGGGTCAGCAGCAGGATCTTGTTCGCCTCCTGCGCCGTCGAGGTCCAGACCTTGCGCCCGTTGACGATGTAGCGATCCCCCTTGCGGACGGCGCGGGTGGTGATGTGGGTGGTGTCGAGACCGGCATCCGGTTCGGTGACGCCGAAGCAGGCGCGGTCGGTGCCGGCGATGATCGGCGGCAGGAACCGGCGCTGCTGCTCGGGGTTGCCGAATTTCACGATCGGCTGGCAGCCGAACATGTTCATGTGCAGCGCCGAGCAGGCGTTGAAGCCGAGGCGGCCGACCTCCTGCATGATGATCGCGGCCTCGGTCATGCCGAGCCCGGCGCCGCCGATCGCCTCGGGGAAGATCGCGCCGAACCAGCCGGCGGCGGCGAAAGCCTGGGCGAATTCATGCGGGAACGCGTGGTCGCGGTCGTGGCGCTGCCAGTAATCGTCGCCGAAGCGGGCGCAGATCGCTCCGATCGCCTCGCGGATGGAGCGTTGTTCGTCGGTGAGCGTCGCCGGCATCGGGGCCTCCCTCGGGCTACATCGTGTATTGCATGTCGGCGTCCACCGCGATCGCCTGGCCGGAGATCGTGGCCCCGAACGGGCTCGCCAGATAGAGCGCCATGTTGGCGATATCCTGCTGGGTGACGAAGCTTTTCAGGCTGGTGGTGGCGACGAAGCGCTCGGTCATCTCGTTGTCGGACATTCCCGACGCCTTCGCCTTGGCGGCGATCACGGCGCGGATGCGCGGCCCATCGACCGGCCCGGGCAGGATCGCGTTCACCCGGATGCCGTCCGGACCGAGCTCGATCGACAGCGACTTGGTGAACCCGATCACCCCCCATTTCGCCGCCGAATAGGGCGCGCGCAGGGGAAAGCCGAAGCGCCCGGCGGCCGAGGAGAGGTTGATCACCGCCCCGCCGCCGGCCGCGCGCAACGCGGGGATGGCCCGGCGCGCGCAATGGAACATCGCGGCGAGATC
>DAHWNE010000131.1 GCA_027340195.1 Acetobacteraceae bacterium
GGCCGGCGGCCGAGCGCGGCATAGACGGCGCGGAACCGGCGCTCGTAACCCGGGCCGAGATTGGGCGGCGCGTACATCCCCGCCAGCAGCACCGGGATATGCCGCGCGGCCAGCCGGTTCAGGATGGCGGTCAGATTGGCGCGCAGCGCCCGCACCGGCAGCGCGCGCAGCCCGTCATTGGCGCCGAGTTCCACCAGCGCCGCCAGCGGTGGCCCGCGCCTTGGGATCCCCCCGAGCACCCAGGCGAGCCGCGCCCGCCCATCGGCCGAGGTGGCGCCGGAGACCGCGGCGTCGATGATCCGCACCTTCTCCCCCGAAGCGGCGAGCGCCCGCGTCAGCTGCACCTCGAACCCCTCCGCGTGCGGCAGCCCATAGCCGGCGGCGAGCGAATCGCCGATCACCAGCAGCCGGGCCGGCGCCGCGGCGGTCAGCGCCAGCAGCGCCAGGGTGCCGAGCCGGGCCCCGACCCCATATGCTGCCGTCATGAGCCACCTTTCGCCGTCCACTCCCCTGCTGCGTGCCAGGGGTCTCGTCCTGACCCTGCCCGCCGCGTCCGGCCCGGTCAACATCCTGCGCGGGGTCGATCTGGATCTGGCCGCCGGGGAGACGGTCGCCCTGCTCGGGCCGTCCGGCGCCGGCAAGACCAGCCTGTTGATGCTGCTGGCCGGGCTCGAGCGCGCCTCCGCCGGCAGCCTGACGGTGGCGGGGCGGGAACTGGCGGGATTGTCGGAAGAAGCCCGCGCCGCCTGGCGCCGCGGGCGGGTGGGAATCGTCTTCCAGGGGTTCCACCTGATCGAGACCATGACCGCGCGCGAGAACGTGGCGGTGCCGCTGGAACTGGCCGGGCGGCGGGATGCGGAGGCGGTGGCCGGGGCGATGCTGGAGCGGGTCGGGCTGGGGCATCGGGCCGGGCATCTTCCGGGGCAGCTTTCGGGTGGGGAACAGCAGCGGGTGGCGCTGGCCCGGGCGCTGGCGCCGCGCCCGGCGCTGGTGCTGGCCGACGAGCCGACCGGCAATCTGGATCAGGCGACGGGGGCGGCGGTGATGGCGCTGCTGTTCGCGCTGGTGGCCGAGACCGGGGCGGCACTGCTGCTGATCACCCATGATCCGGTGCTGGCCGGACAGTGCGGGCGGCGGGTGATGATGGCGGACGGGATGGTGGTTTAGCCCGGCTGACTCGCCGGCACCCGCGGGCGCAGTCCGGTGATGCGGCGATCCGCTTGCCGCCGAGGGACGTGCCGTTGGTCGCGTTCGGCTCGGTCGGCTCCCGCTGGCCGTCCGCCAGCGCGATCCGCCCCGTCCGCGGCGACTTGCCGGCGCGGCCGGGCCGCGCGAGAAAGCGGTAAACCCAACGGGAGGCCTCGGCCATGCGCGTCATCGCGCTCGAAGAACATTTCACCATCCCCGAGCTGGTGGCGCGGATCGACCCCGCCGCCATCGCCCGCCGCGGCTTTCCTCCGCCCGGCGTGGTCTGGAGCCAGGTGACCAAGCGGGCGGAGCTGGTGGAGCTGGGGGCGGCCAGGATCGCCGACCTGGATGCCAACGGGATCGACCTTCAGGTCCTGTCGGCCTCGGCCCCCGGCGCCGAGCTGGTGCCCGGCGCCGAGGGGGTGGCGCTGGCGCGGGACTGTAACGACGCGCTGGCCGCGGCGGTGCGGGCGCATCCCCGCCGGCTGGCCGGGTTCGCGCATCTGCCGATGCTGGATGCCGCCGCCGCGGCCGACGAGCTGGAACGTTGCGTGCGCGAGCATCGTTTCCTGGGCGCGATGATCCACGGCTTCACCGAGGGCCGGGCGCTGGACGACCCGCGCTTCGCGCCGATCCTGGCCCGGGCGGAGGCGCTGGGGGTGCCGCTCTATCTCCATCCGGGGATCGCCGAGGCGCCGGTGCGGGCAGCCTATTACGACGGGCTGCCCGGGCAGATGAGCTACACCATGGCGACCGCCGCCTGGGGCTGGCATATCGAGACTGCGGTGCATGTGCTGCGGCTGATCCTGTCCGGCACGTTGGACCGGCACCCGCGGCTGCGGATCGTCGTGGGGCATATGGGCGAGGCGCTGCCCTTCATGCTGGCCCGCTGCGAGCAGACCCTGGCGGCGGAGGCGAAGAAATACCTCCAGCGCGGGGTGACGCAGACCATGATGGAGCAGGTCTGGATCACCACCGCCGGGTTCTTCACCCTGCCGCCGTTCCTGGCGGCGATGCAGACCTTCGGAGTGGACCGCATCCTGTTCTCGGTGGATTACCCGTTCGCGCCGAATGTGGCGGGGCGGAAGTTCCTGGATGCGCTGCCGGTCTCCGAGGCGGATCGGGCGAAGATCGCGCACGGGAATGCGGAACGGCTGCTGGGGTTGGCGGTGGGCGGGTGAGGAGTGCGGTGGATCTGTTCGTTATGATTACGTAACGAAATCGGCGCGCGTCTCCGCCCCGCGCCCCGGCGGGTCCCTCACCCTCGGAACGAGTACGGAATCGGCAGCAACTCCGGCGGCCTCAGATACGGCCCCAGCCAGACCGGCCGCTTGTCGTGGTTGTGGCGCTTGTCGCGCGAGACCTCCCGCATCCGCTGCTGGAACGGGTGGTCGGG
>DAHWNE010000132.1 GCA_027340195.1 Acetobacteraceae bacterium
CCCGACCACCCGTTCCAGCAGCGGATGCGGGAGGTCTCGCGCGACAAGCGCCACAACCACGACAAGCGGCCGGTCTGGCTGGGGCCGTATCTCAGGCCGCCGGAGCTGCTGCCGATCCCGTACTCGTTCCGAGGGTGAGGGGGGCGACCAGCCCGCGGCGGAAACGCACGCCCAAAATGTTACGACACAACAACAAAAAATCCCCCATCGTCCCCGCCGCGCCCTTCCTGTAAGCTCCCGCCTCCGCCGGAGCCCGCCATGTCCCCCGCCCCCCTGTCGGCCGCGCCCGCGCGCGATCAAGGTCGCCTCCAGGGCCTCGCCATGCTCGCCATCACCGCCTGCTCCTGGGGCTTCAACTGGCCGGTCTCGAAATTCCTCCTCGGCGAACTCCCGCCCTTCGCCATGCGCACCCTTTGCTGCGGCGGCGGCGCTGTCTTCGCCTTCGCGCTCGCCGCCGGCCGCGGCGAACCCCTCCGCCCGCCGGCCGGACAATGGCCGCGCCTGATCGCCTTCGCGGCGATGAACTACGGCGCCTTCACCATCCTCACCACCCTGGCGCTGTTCTGGCTGCCCGCCTCGCAGGCCGTCATCGTCACCTACACCCTGCCGATCTGGGCCGCCGTCCTCGCCTGGCCGATGCTGGGCGAGCGCCCCACGCCCGCCCGCATCCTCGCCACCGCCCTCGGCCTCGCCGGCGTCGCGCTGCTGGTCACCGGCCAGCCCCAGGCGACCGCAGCCGCCGCCGGCCCGGCCTGGACCCGCCCCGCCGGCTTCGCCTGCGGCCTCGCCGCCGCCTTCGTGTTCGGCCTCGGCACCGTGATCGCCAAGCGCGCGCCGCTCAGGATGCCCCCCATCGCCGGCGTCGCCTGGCAGGCCACGCTCGGCACCCTCCCGGTGGTGGCGCTCGCCGCCTTCGAGCCGGTCCGCCTCGCCGCCGTCACCCCGCTCGGCTGGGGCGCCATCGCCTATGTCGCGGTGCTGCCGATGAGCCTCGCCTACCTCGCCTGGTTCCGCGCGCTGCGCCTGTTGCCGGCCAACACCGCCGCCACCGGCGTGCTGCTGGCCCCCGCCATCGGCGTGTTCGCCTCCGCCCTCATGCTCCACGAGGCATTGGGCTGGCACCAGCTCGCCGCGCTGGCGCTCACCCTGGCCGGGGTCGCGCTGGCGGCGCGGGGCTGAAATCCCGTTCATACGGGTTTCTGCGGATTGCAGCGGGGCGGGCGCGGGGTCTAAAGCCGGTTGCACGCGATCACGGACCGAACCCATGCATCCGTTCCATGCCCATTGCCGGGAAGCCCTCGCCGGAATCCGCGCCCAGGGGCGCTACCGGGAGTTCACCCCCCTCTACAAGCAGGCCGAGGGATTCCCGATCTATCGCCGTCCCGACGGGTCGGAGGTGCTGGTCTGGTCCTCCAATGACTACCTCGCCATGGGCGGCCATCCGGTGGTGGTGGAGGCGGCCTGCGCCGCCGCCCGCGCCATGGGCGCCGGCGCCGGCGGCACCCGCAACATCGGCGGCACCAGCCCCGCCCATGACGCGCTGGAAGCGGAACTCGCCGATCTGCACGGCAAGGACCGCGCCCTGCTGTTCACCTCCGGCTTCGTCTCCAACCAGGCCGGGCTCTCGACCATCCTGAATTCGCTGCCCGGCTTCATCGCCTTCTCCGACCAGAAGAACCACGCCTCGATGATCGCCGGCATCAAGGGCTCGCGCGCGACGGTGCGGATCTTCCGCCACAACGACCTCGCGCATCTGGAATCCCTGCTCGCCGCCGCCGATCCGGCCGCACCCAAGCTGATCGCCTTCGAATCGGTCTATTCGATGGACGCCGACATCGCCCCGATCGGCGCCATCTGCGACCTCGCCGAGCGTTACGGCGCCATGACCTATCTCGACGAGGTCCACGCCGTCGGCCTCTACGGCCCGCAGGGCGGCGGGGTCTCGGAACGCGACGGCGTCGCCCGCCGGGTCGATCTGATCGAGGGCACGCTGGCCAAGGGCTTCGGCTGCCACGGCGGCTACATCGCCGGCGACGCGACGGTGATGGACTACATCCGCTCCACCGCCCCCGGCTTCATCTTCACCACCTCCCTGCCGCCGATGGTGGCCGCCGCCGCGCTGGCCGCGGTGCGCCACGTCCGCCACGACATGGCCCGCCGCGCCCGGCTGTTCGAGCGCGCGGAGGCGCTGAAATCCCGCTTCGACGCCGCCGGACTGCCGCGCATCCCCTCCGACAGCCACATCGTGCCCCTGCACGTGGGGGAGGCCGCCCGCTGCAAGGAGCTCAGCCGCCGCCTGCTGGCCGAGTTCGGTATGTATGCCACCCCGATCAACTACCCCACCGTCCCGCATGGGGAGGAGCGGCTGCGATTCACCCCCACGCCGCTGCACACCGACGAGATGATGGACCGGCTGGTCGCCGCCCTGGTGGCGCTGCTGCGCCCGGCCGCGATCCGCGCCGCCGCCTAACCGGCCTCCAGCTCCGCCACCACCTCGGCCGCCAGGGCGCGGGTGATCCCGCGCGGGCGACCCAGCGCCGCCCGGTCGAGCCGCGCCACCGCCTCCCGCAGCACGCCCGGGCTGCGCGGCAGGCTGCGCAGCAGCCACATCCGCACCGGTTCGGGGATGTCGAGCTGCCGGTCCGCCGCCAGCCTTGTCAGCAGCGCGGCCAGCAGCGCGTCATCGGCTGGCCCGATCGGCACCGCCAGGGTGGCGCGCAGCCGGCTCGCCAGATCCGGCAGCGGCACCGCCCAGCGCGCCGGCGCGGTGCGGGCGGCCAGCAGCACCGGCACCCGCCGCGCCCGGGCGGCGTTGAGGAGATGCAGGAACGCCTCCGCGTCGGGCACCGACTCCGCCTCGTCGATCGCCAGCCCCGCGGCCGGCGGCGCCCCCGCCTCCAGCGCCGCGCCCGCGCACAGCAGCGCACCGCGGCGGGCCGCCCATAGGTGCAGCAGATGCGTCTTTCCCGCCCCGGCCTCGCCGAACAGCGCGAGCCGCCCCTCTGGCCAATCCTCGGTGCGGGCCAGCCAGGCGCGCGCCGCCTCGTTGCCGGGCGAGGCCACCAGATCGGCGGCGGCGAACTCCGGGTGATGAGCGAACGGCAGCGGCAGTTGTCGGGCGGCGGACATGCCTTGTTCCACGAGAGGCGGCGCGTTCTACAAGCCGCGCAGGTCCGCCAGCAACGGCATCACCTCCGCGGCGAAGCGCGCGATCTGCGCCTCCCGCTCCTCATAGGGGCCGAGGAAATCCAGCACCACATGCCGCACCCCGGCCTGGTGAAATGCGCGGATCGCAGCCGCCACCGACTCCGGCGGGCCGAGCGCGCAATAGCGGTCGGCGGCGCGGCGGAAATCCATCCCGTAGCGCACCGACAGCGTCGCCGCCGCCCGCTCCAGCGCCAGCTCCCGCGTCGCATCGAGCCGGGTGAACAGCAGATGCCCGGTGCCGAACGGCGCATCGGTCTCGCGCGCGGCGCCGATCACCGCCAGATTGGCGGCGTACTGCTCCGGCGTGACCACGTAGGACAGATAGCCCTGCCCCAGCCGCGCGCAGCGGCGCAGCGCCGCCGGTGCCCGCCCGCCGAACCAGATCGGCGGGCCGCCCGGCTGACGCGGCGGCGGGGCCATCGGCACGTCCTCGAACGGCCCGTAGAACCGCCCCGCGTGGCTGGCCGGCGTGCCGGACCAGAGCTTGCGCAGCACCGTCACGCCCTCCGCGAGCCGCGCCCCGCGCTCGGTCACCGGCACCCCGCAGGCCTCGTATTCCTTCGGGAACTCGCCGCCGGCGCCGACGCCGAAGATCAGCCGCCCCTCGGTCAGGTGGTCGAGCGTCGCCACTTGCTTGGCCACCGGCACCGGGTGGCGCAGCGGCAGCAGATAGACGCCGGTGCCGAACCGCAGCCGCCGGCTGACCACCGCGCACTGGGCAAGCTGCAACAGCGGATCGAGGATCGCCACCGGAAAGGCGATGTGATCACCGACCCAGAGCGACTCATAGCCACTGCGGTCCACCAGCTCGGTCAGCGCCACCAGCGCGTCGATGCCGGGCCGCCACGGCCCGTCGGCGGGTTCCGTGCGCCGATG
>DAHWNE010000133.1 GCA_027340195.1 Acetobacteraceae bacterium
GGGTTCATCCCCATCGGGCGGACCAACATGGTCGAGTTCGCCTTCTCCGGCCTCGGCATCAACCCGCATTTCGGCACCCCCCGCGCGCCGTGGGAGCGCACGGCGGCGGGCGGGCGCATCCCCGGCGGCAGCTCCTCCGGCGCCGCCGTCTCGGTCGCCGACGGCATGGCGCTGGGCGCCATCGGCACCGACACCGGCGGGTCCTGCCGCATCCCCGCGGCGTTCTGCGGCATCACCGGCTACAAGCCCACCGCGCGGCGGGTGCCCATCGCTGGCGTGCTGCCGCTCTCGCCCAGCCTCGATTCGGTCGGCCCGCTCGCTGCCTCGGTCGCCTGCTGCGCCATTCTCGATGCCGTGCTGGCCGGCGAGGAGCCGGCCCCGCCGGTCGCCGCGCCGCTCGCCGGGCTGCGCCTCGCGGTGCCGGAGTCCCTGCTCGCCGAGGGGCTCGCCCCCGAAGTCGCCGCCGCCTTCACCCGCGCCCTGTCCCGGCTCGAGCGCGAGGGCGCGCGCCTCACCCGTCTCGCGGTGCCGGAGTTCGACCAGGTCTTCGCCGCCACCGCCGCGGGCGGCCTGACCGCCCCGGAATCCTTCGCCTGGCACCGCGCCCTGCTGGCGGAGAAATCCGCCCTCTACGACCCCGCGATCCGGGCCCGGATCGAGCGCGGCGCCGGCATGTCCGCCGCCGATTATCTCGACGTGCTGGCGGCGCGGCGGCGCCTGATCGTCGCGTTCGACCGCCGCACCGACGGGTTCGACGCGATGGTGCTGCCCACCGCGCCCATCCTGCCGGCGCGGATCGCCGATCTTGTGACCCGCCAGGAATACAACCGCGTGAATATGCTGACCTTGCGGCATACCACGTTGGCCAATTTCCTCGACCGTTGCGCGATCTCGCTGCCCTGCCACGCCCCGGGCGAGCCGCCGGTCGGGCTGATGCTGATGGGCGAGACGATGGGCGACCGGCGGTTGTTCGCCATCGCCGCCGGAGTCGAGGCGGCGCTGGCGGCGGAGACCGGCCGCCCATAATTCAGGCAGCGACGGCGGCGCGGGCTGCGCTTTCCCGCGCGCCATCTGCCCGAATCGCGGCAAACAGGCCTGCCCATTTTCCGGGCAACCGTGCCGTGTGCGCCGCTTCCCCGCCACTCCGGCCCTGGCATGAAACTTGTTGTGCCGCCCCCAGCCGTTCGGGGAACCCATGTCCATCCTGTCCACCGCGCGCCGCGTCGCGCCGCCCGCCGCCGCTGGCCTGTTCTTCGCCACCCCCGCCTTCGCCGCCGGCCGCTCCGTGAGCCCGGGCGATACCGCCTGGGTGCTGGTCTCCACCGCGCTGGTGCTGCTGATGACCATCCCCGGTCTGGCGCTGTTCTATGGCGGGATGGTGCGCAAGAAGAACATCCTCGCCACCATGATGCAGTCTTTCGCGCTCTGCGCGCTCATCAGCGTGGTGTGGATGCTGGCCGGCTATTCGCTCGCCTTCACCAACGGCAATGCCTGGATCGGCGGGCTGTCGCGGCTGTTCCTCGACGGGATCGGCGCGCATTGGAGCGCCCCGTTCACCCTCGGCGCCGGCAGCGCCGCGCCGCAGCCCACCGCAATCCCTGAATCCGTCTTCGTGATGTTTCAGATGGCCTTCGCCGTCATCACCCCGGCCGTCATCACCGGCGCCTTCGCCGACCGGATGCGCTTCTCCGCCCTGCTGATCTTCATGACCATCTGGTCGCTGCTGGTCTATGCGCCGATCGCGCATTGGGTCTGGGCGCCCACCGGCTGGCTGGCCCGGCTCGGGGTGGCCGATTTCGCCGGCGGCACGGTGGTGGAGATCAACGCCGGCGTCGCCGGCCTCGTCTGCGCGCTGGTGCTGGGCCGGCGCATCGGCCTCGGCACCGAGAACCTGGCGCCGTGGAATCTGGTCTATGCGGTCACCGGCGGCGCGCTGCTTTGGGTGGGCTGGCTCGGCTTCAACTCGGGCGGGGCAATGGCCGCCGACGGGCGGGCCGGCATGGCGGTGCTGGCGACCCAGCTCGCCGCCGCCGGTGCCACGCTGTCCTGGAGCGCGGCCGAGTGGGTGCTGCGCGGCAAGCCCTCGGTGCTGGGGGCGGTCTCGGGCGCGGTGGCCGGGCTGGTCGCCATCACGCCGGCGGCCGGGTTCGTCCTGCCGGGGCCGGCGCTGCTGATCGGCCTGATCGCCGGGGCGGTGTGCTTCGTCGCCGCCACCGAGGTCAAGCCGCGGCTCGGCTACGACGACAGCCTCGATGCGTTCGGCGTCCACGGGATCGGCGGCATCGTCGGGATGCTGCTGACCGGGGTGTTCGCCTTCGGTCCGCTCTCCGGCGGGGCGGCGGTGGGCGGGGCGCATCTGCTCGGGGTGCAGGCGATCGCTGTGGCGGCGAGCTTCGCCTGGAGCGCGGCCGGCACCTGGATCGCGCTGCGCCTCACCGCGCTGGCGGTGCCGCTGCGGGTGGGCACCGATGAGGAGCGGGAGGGGCTGGACGTGGTCTTGCACGGCGAGCAGGTGTTCTGATCCGCCCCCCGCTCAGTCCGGCAGCATCTCCCCCGACCCGCCGAACGCCTCGGGAAAATCCTTGAATTTCGGCAGCCCGTCGGGGATCGCCAGCACCTTCTCCCCGTAGTTGACGTGCAACGCCGGCTGGTAGGGCAGGGCCGGGAGGGTCGCGGCGAAGACATCGACCAGCCCGAAGGTTGGATGCCGGGTCATGATGTGGCCGCCGCATGCGGTGCAGAACTGGCGCTCGCTGACCGGGGTCTTGGCGTAGGTGGCGATCTTGTCCGCGCCCTTGGTCACCTTCACCGCCTCCGGTGCCCAAAGGGTGAAGGCGTTGACCGGCGAGGCCGACCAGGACCGGCAC
>DAHWNE010000136.1 GCA_027340195.1 Acetobacteraceae bacterium
CCTCCACCGAGGCCGGGACGCCGTATTCGTGATAGGCGAGATCGTCGTACACGTGCAGCGCGTCCTGGCTGATCGGACGCAGCCCGTTCGGGATCAGCGACACCCCCGCCCCGGCGCGGGTATGGGTGTGCATCACGCACATCGCATCCGGCCGCGCCTTGTAAACGCCGCTATGGATGGTGAATCCGGCATTGTTGAACTTGCCGGGGTCGCCCAGCACGTTGCCGGCAAAATCCATCTTCACCAGCGAGGAGGCGGTGATCTCGTCGAACATCTCGCCGTAGCGGTTGATGAGGAAGGTGTCGGGCGCATCCGGCACCCGCACCGACATATGGGTGTTGATGAGGTCGGTCCAGCCGAGATGCTGGACCACCCGATAGAGCGCGGCGAGTTCGCAGCGCGCTTGCCATTCGGCATCGGTCATCGTGGGTTCGTGCAGGCGGAGGGCGGCGGACATGGCAGGCTCCTTGCGGGTTATAGGCCGAACAGGGCACGGGCGGTGCCGCCGGCGATGGCGGCGGTCTGATCGGAGGACAGCCGGGCCGAGGCGAGATGGCCGATCGGGTCGTATTCGCCCATGTCGAACGGGTAGTCGGTGCCCATCATCACATGATCGGCGCCGAACAGGGACACCAGCGCCTCGAGTTGGTGCGGGGTGAAGACGATCCCGTCGAAATAGACCCGCTTGAGGTAGGTGGTGGGGGCGTCCGGCAGGTCGCCGTGGCTGTCGCTGCGCGCCCCCCAGGCGTGATCGATCCGGCCCGAATAGGCCGGCAGATAGCCGCCGCCATGCACCGCCACCAGCTTGAGCTTCGGGTGGCGCAACAGCACGCCGTCGAAGATCAGGTAGTGCAGCGCCATGGTGGTGTCGAACGGATTGCCGATCACGTTGTTGAAGTAATACTTCCCGAACCGCCGGGCCTCGGTGAAGCCGGCGGGATGGATCATCACCACCGCCCCCAGCGCCTCGGCGCGGTCCCAGAACGGCTCCAGGCCCGGGTCGGAAATCTCCTTCTCGCCGACATGGGTCAGGATCTCGACCCCCTTCATCTTGAGCGCGCCCATGCAGCGCGCGAGTTCCTCGGCCGCCGCCGCGCCGCCGGCCTGCAACGGCACGGTGCCGAGCGGGGCCAGCCGGTCCGGACGGCGGGCGCAGAAGGCGGCGACGCCGTCATTGACCACCTGCGCCGCCTTGATCCCGAGCTCGGGGGAGACGGTGTAGTAGCACTGCGGCGGGGCGGGGGAGATGATCTGCATGTCCACCCCCATCTCGTCCATCACCGACAGCCGCAGGTCGAGGTCGATCTGGTGGCGGTGCCGATCCTGATCCTGCTTGCGGGTCAGGAATTTCGTTTCCTCGGTGTAGAACTGGGCGCGCGGGTCGGCCGGGAGGTGCGGGGCCACCAGGGCGGCGGCCTCCTCGACGATCATATGTGCGTGCATGTCGATGGTGGTGCCGGCGGGACGAAGCGTGCGTCCCGGCCGCCCATGGGTGCGGGCCTTGGTCAGGGTGTAGTTGTTATAGCGGTCGGCCATCGTTTCCTCGGTGCCAGTTGCGCCGCCGCGGCGGCTTGGGGGGGATACTTGACCGAGCCGGCCGGCGCGGCAAGCCGGGCTTTGACGGACGGACCGGCCGGCGCAATGATCGGCGCCTGGGAACCAAGGGGGAAGAACCATGCAGAACGTCTGCGCGGCGCTGCTCGCCCGTTTCATCACCCACGGCAGATTGCGGGTGCAATGGCCCGACGGCTCGACGCGGGATTTCGCCGGCCCGCCCGGCTCCGGGCCGGCCGCCGCCATGCGCATCGCCGATGCGTGCACCATCCGCCGACTGGTGCTGAACCCGGCGCTGGCGCTGGGCGAGGCCTATATGGACGGCACGCTGATCCCGCTGGGCTGCACCATCTACGACGTGCTGGACGTGCTGATGCTGAACCTGATGCGGAACCAGGCCCGGCACCCGGCGCTGCGCGCCTCGGCGGTGCTGCGGCGGCTGCGCCGGCGGCTGGATCAGTTCAACCCGGCGCCGCGGGCGCGGCGCAATGTCGCCCATCACTACGACCTGGACGGCCGGCTCTACAGCCTGTTCCTGGATCGGGACCGGCAATATTCCTGCGCTTATTTCCCGCGCGGGGACGAAACCCTGGAAGCCGCCCAGGCGGCCAAGAAGCGGCATATCGCGGCCAAGCTGCGGCTCGACCGTCCGGGCCTGGAAGTCCTGGACATCGGGTGCGGCTGGGGCGGCATGGCGCTGACCCTGGCGCGCGACTACGGGGCGCGGGTGACCGGCATCACCCTGTCGGTGGAACAGCACGAGGCGGCGCGCAAGCGGGCCGAGGCCGAGGGGCTGGCCGGGCAGGTGCGCTTCGAACTGCGGGACTACCGCGCCATGACCGGCCGGTTCGACCGCATCGTCTCGGTCGGCATGTTCGAACATGTGGGCGTGGACCACTACCGCGCGTTTTTCGACACCATGCACCGGCTGCTGGCGCCGGACGGGGTGGCGCTGCTGCACGCGATCGGGCGCAACGAGGGGCCGGGCGGCACCAACCCCTGGCTGACCAAATACATCTTCCCCGGCGGCTATTGCCCGGCGCTGTCGGAAACCCTCGCCGCCTCGGAGCGGGCCGGCCTGCTGGTCACGGATATTGAGATCCTGCGCCTGCACTATGCCGAGACGCTGCGCCACTGGCGCCGCCGCTTCGCCGCCAACCACGACACCATCGCCTCCATCTACGACGAGCGCTTCTGCCGGATGTTCGAGTTCTACCTGGCCGGCAGCGAGTTGTCGTTCCGTCGCGAGAACATGATGGTGTTCCAGATCCAGTACGCGCACACCCAGGACGCGGTGCCGCTGACGCGCGACTACATCGCCCGCGCCGAGGCGGCGCCGGCGGAACGGGCGCGCGCCTAAACCAAAGTCAGCGGCGGGGAAAAATCTCGATATCGGCCTGGCTGCGCAGGTCCTGCTGCAACTGCCGCGACAGCAGATCCACCCGCTGTTCCAGAATCTGCAGGCTGATCTGCTGCGGCGTCAGCTCGGCCACGTTCTTCTGCGTGCGCGAGCAGATGATGAGCACCGCGATCCCGTCCGGAGCCACCAGCGGCTTCGAGGCTTTGCCCAGCGGCAAGGTGGCGAGCATCTGCCGGAACGCCGGCGGCTGCACATGGGCGAGGTCGATCGGGCCCGGGTCGGCCGGCCGGGGCGAATGCACCCGTACCGCCTCCTGCTCCATCTGGGCGCAGCTCGTGACCCTGCTGGCGATCCGCTGCGCCCGCGCCAGCAGCGCCACTTGCGCCGCGGTCGGCGCGTTGGGGTTGAGCGGGGTGGTGAAGGGCAGAAACACCTGCCGCGCGTCCAGCACCGTCTCCATGTCCTGCCCGGCCACCCGCTTGTCGATCAGGGTGACGATGTCGAGCCCGCCCGGCACCCGGATCGGGTTGCTGACGGCACCCACCGGCATCTCCGCCACGATCTTCGCCACCGCCGGGTCCAGCTGATTGGCGGTGACCCAGCCCAGATCCCCGCCGGCGAGCGCGGTCTGGCTTTGCGAGAACTCCGCCGCGGTCACGGCGAACGGCGCGCCGGCGCGCAGCGCGGTGATGACGGTATCGGCGAACCGCCCGGCGGCGGCACGGGACTTCGCGCTCTGCGCGGGGATGAAAATCTCCGCCACATGGTATTCTGGCAGTCCCTTCTGCGCCGCCAGCAGCGCTTGGCGCGCCTTCACCGCCGCCGGGCTGATCCGCCCGCGCGGGCCGAGCTCGTCGCGCAGCAACTCGGTCCAGCCGAGTTGCGTGCGCACCTGATCGACCAGGGTGGTGAAGCTGACCCCCTTGGCCGCCAGCCGCTTGCGGAGCGTGCCGGGGGCCATGCCGTTGCGCTTCTCGATGCCGCGGATGGCATCCGCGATCGCCTTGGTGGGCACGACGATATGCGCGCGCTCGATCGCCTGCATCCGCAGCCGCTCGTCGATCAGCTGGCGCAGAATCTGCGGACGCAGCCGGTCCAGCACGTTGGGCGAGAGGGTCAGCCCGGCCGAGAGCGCGAACAGCCGGGCCCGGTTGTCGATGTCCAGATTGGTGATGGGGGTATGGTTCACCGTGGCGACGATGCGCACCATCGGAGCTGGCGCCGGGGCCGGGGCCGGAGCGCCATGCGCGGCGGGGACGAGCAGCGCCAGCAGGGCAAGCGAACGAAGCGTCAGCATGATGGAATGGGTCTCACAGGGCGCGGAAGCCGAATTGGCCGATGGTCTTGAAGGTGATCTGGATCAGGAAGGTGGTGGAACTGCCGTAGCCGGCCAAATAGGTGAAGCGGCGGTAGAAGCGGAAATCCAGGATCAGGCATTCGTTCTCGTAGATCAGGTCGGCCCCGGCGGCGATCATCTGATTGCGCGCCAGGTCGCGCTGGGCGAAGCCGTTGAACCGCCAGCGCCCCCAGGCGGTGGACAGGCCCAGCAGCGCCTCGTTGCGGGGGAAATAGTAGCTCGACCCGACCGGCGGTGGCGCCGCCTGATCGTAATAGAAATACGGGTCGGTACTGGTATAGAGATAGCCCCCCGTCAGCCGCAGCTTGGGCGGCCCCACCGCGGCGGTCGCCTCGGCATAGCGGGTCGCCAGCGTATGCCGGTCCAACCGGGTGCGGTACGTCAGCGAGAGCCACTGCGCCGGCGTGAACGTCACCCGCCCCACGATGTCGGAGACGGTGCCCGACAGCCCCGAGCCGACCGGCATGGCGCGGTCGGGCGCGGTGCGGAAGGACTGGCCGATCAACGCATCCAGCGCCGTGCCGCCCAGATACCACGCGCCGTGCAGCGCCAGATTGAGCCGTACCCCGCCGTCCAGCCGGTCCACGCCGGTGAATCGGTTGAAGCCGAACAGATTGGCGTCGGTGAACTCGAAGCCGAAACTGTCTTCGTTGGGATAGCGCCAGTTCTGGCTGGCGCCGACGGCGGGGGCCACCACCAGTTCGGCCATCGGCTCGATCAGCTGGGTGCCCCAGGCACCGGCGTCGCGAGCGAACGGCCAGCGCACGTCCAGCGCCATCTGCGGCAGGGCGCGGGCGGCGTTGACGGTGTCGGTGGGGCCGAAATTGGGTTGCTCGTTGAAATGGGTCGCGTTGTAGCCCACGGCGTCCAGATGCAGCCGCAGGGTCCACAGATCCCCGAGTTGCCCGGTAAACGGACGATCCCAGTCCAGGGTGAGCCGGGCGCGGCGCGTGTTGGTGCCATTGGCGCGCAGCACGTCAAAGAAGCCCGCGGCCACCTGAAGCCGCCCGCCCAGGGAATCGGTGCGGCCGAAATAGCGGTAGCGCGCATGGGGCAGCACCACCGGCAGCAGACTGTCGGAGATCGCCTGCGGGTCGATGCTCTGGTAGAACTGGGTGTCGATGCGCGCATAGGCGCCCTCCCCGAACCCCTCGGCGTAGATCTGGCTGCCGAGCACGGTCAGATTGAGCGCGGTCTGATCGCCCAGATGGAAATCATTCACATACTGCGCCGAGCTGGCGCGGTTGATGTTGAAGCCCCAGCGCCAGGTGTCGTTGAGATCGAACTGCCCGTGCGTGTAGAGGCTGCCTTGCAGCCCGTGGCCCAGATAGCCCGCCGAGCCGTTGACCCAGAGCTCGCCGCTGTTGAACCGGCGTCGATAGGCGATATCCAGATCCGGGCCGACCCGGGTGGACAGCATCGGCGTGATGACGGCGTCCGACTGCCCGTCGATCACTTGATACCAGGGCTGGGCGAAGAACGCGCCGAGGTTGGAGTTCACCCCGAAGCTGGGAATCAAGAGCCCGCTGGCGCGCTTGACCGAGGGATCGGCGGTCCAGAAATACGGGAACCACGCGACCGGAATGCCGAGAATCTGCATCTCGGTATCGGTGAACTCGATGCGCTTGTGCTGGCTGTCCTCGGCGGCGGAGGCGGCGCGGATCTGCCACAGCGGCGGACGGTCGGGGTGTTTGCGGCACAGGTTGCAGGTGGAATAGACTACCTTCGACAGCTGGTCCAGCACGCCCTTGGTGCGCTTTCCGGCATTGGCCACCAGCCGCGCGTTCTGCTGCAACCTCGCGGCGAGCTGGCGCAGGATGCCGTCGCGCATCTGGTGCGAAAGCGTCGCCGTGCGGGCGTAGAGCACGGTGCCGTCCGGTTCGATGATCACCACGTGGCCGATGGCGGTGGCGACGCCGGTGGTGCGGTCGAAGGTCACCTTGTCGGCGCGCAAAACAGTATTGTTCTGCCAGGCCTCGACATGGCCGGTGGCCACCACCAGGGTGCGGTTGCGCTCGTAGCGGACGGAATCGGCGGTGAAGCCCACCGGGGCGGTGCGGCTGATCTGCGGGGTGGCCATCACCCCGGCCGCCCGGGCTCCGGCCATCATGCCGGCCATCATGCCCCCGGCCAGCATCAAGGTCAGCGCCGCGACGGCCGCGAGGACTCGGCGCATCAGCCGTCTTCCATATGCAGCAGCAGCGCCAGCGCCAGCATTAGTCCCGACCCGGCCGGCGCCCAGGCCGCCAGGGTGACCGGCACGGCGCCGGAATCACCTAACTGCTCGGCCAGCTTGGCGATCATGAACAGCACGAAGCCGGCCGCCACACCGCTGCCCAGCATCCGCGCCACCCCCCCGCGCCGGGCCGGGCGCATCGAGAATCCCGCCGCCACCAGGGTCATGGTGGCGGTCAGCAGCGGCAGCGCCAGCAGCGTCTGGAAATGCAGCCGGTCACGCACCGAGGAGAACCCGGACCGGCGCAGGAGCGCGATGAACCCCGGCAGCTGCCAGACGGAGAGCGAATCGGGCGGCGCGAAGCTCTCCTCGATGCGCCGGACGGTCAGGTCGGTGGGCAAGCGCATCGTCCTCGGCGCGGCGGGGGGGGCATCCGCCAGCATCGCCCGCGCCGCGGTCAGGGTCCAGGCCCCATCCGCCAAGGTTGCCGAGGCGGCCTCGATCCGGCTGCGAAACCCGCCATCGGGGCCGAGACGGAACACCGTCACCGGCCCGCCCGACAGGGTCGCGCCATGAACCGACACATCCTGCGCGTGGAGGATCGCCACCCCTTCCTCACCCGCGGGCGTGCGGTCGGCCTGACGTAGCCACAGCTGGCCGCCATTCAGCGCCACCGGTCCGCCGCCGGTGGACAGGTCGCGATCGATCATCAAATTGGCGCGGGCGAACATCACCGACGACAGCGGGCTAATCGCGGCGGTGGCAAAGATACCCAACAGCGCCGCCGCGGCGACCGGCGCGGCCAGGAAGCCCCAGGCCGACACCCCGGCCGCGCGCGCCACCACCAGCTCGGAGCTGCGGGTGAGCCGCCAGAAACTCATCATCCCGCCCACCAGCACCGCGAACGGCAGCACCTGCAAGGCCAGATACGGCAGGCGCAGCAGCGCGATGGCGGTGACCACGCCGAGGCCGGTGCCGGGGTGGCCGGTGGCGCGGCGCAGCAGATCGATGAAGTCGAACAGCGCGACGAAGCCGGTGAGGCCCGCCAGCGCCGCCAGCACCGCCACCGTAAACTGGCGGACCACATACCTGGCCAGGGTGAACGGGGCGGTCATTGCGGCACCGGTGCCCGCGCCGGGGTCAGCAGATCGGGGCCGAGCAGCCATCCGAAGGCCAGCAGGCACGGCAACACCGCCTCGATCCAGATCAGCGGGATCAGCGCGTTGTTGCGCGCCGCGAGATCCCCGAAGCTCAGTTGCAGCGCGATCAGCCCGACCACCACCCCCACCGCCGCCAACGGACGCAGATAGGACCCGTGGCGGCGGAACGTGCCGGTCAGCACCGAGAGCAGGGCGATGGCGGCGTAGGTCAGGGTGGCCAGCGGCGAGGACAGCCGCTTGTTCGCCTCCGCCACCCAGCGCGGACGGTCGGCGGCGTCGACGAAGGCGGGCGGGTGCAGCAGCCGCGACAGCGAGACCTCGGCCATCCCCGGCACCCGCGCGGATGGCGTGCCGCCGGTTTCGGTCAGGTCCAGGACGTTGCGGCGGAAGCTGAGGATGTCCAGCCGCCCGGTGCGCGGGTCGATGGTCTGTCGGGTGCCGTCGCGCAGCAGGATTTCCGGGCCGTCGCGGGTTTGCAGCATCTGGCCCGAGCGGGCGATCACGGTGGCCGCCGCCTGGGGGTTGCGCGCATCGTCGATCAGGATGCCGTGCAAGGTCCCGTCGCGGTCGCGGCGCTGGATATAGACCGTCAGCCCATGGGCGATCCGGGTGAACACCCCGTCCTGCACCAGGAAGGCGGCCAGCTGATGCGAGATCTGCCAGCGATATCCGGCGAAGGCGCGGAAGCTGGCCGGCACCCCCCACAGGTTCAGCCCGTAGCCGGCCAGGGTAGCCAGCAGCGCCAGCGCCAAGGCGGGGCGGGCCAGCGCCCAATCCGACCGGCCGGTGGCGCGCATCACCGTGATCTCGCGGTCGCTGGCCAGCCGCTGATAGACGAACTGGATCACCACGAAGGTGGTGATCGGCAGCACCACGGCGACGAAGCTGGGCACCAGCAGCCCGGTCAGCGCCAGGAACACCCCGAACGACAACCCGTGATCGACCACCAGCCGGACGAAGCGCAGCGACTGGGTGAGCCAGATCAGCGCCGTCAGCCCCAGGGTGACGGCGACGAGTCCGACCAGCAACTGGCGGAAGATGTATCGGTCGAGGCGGGAAACGCGCGGAACGGCCGGCATCCTGGGTCCTGGGTGGAGCGGCCTCTCTTAGCCGCTCCGCGGCCCGGCCGCCATCGCCCGCAGCCAGGCGGTGGCGTCGGCCAGCGCCTGGCGCGCCTTGGCCACGCTGTCGAGGCAGCGGATGAAGCCATGGACGGTGCCGGTATAGAGGGTGCTCTCCACCGTCACCCCGGCGGCGCGCAGCTTGGCCGCCAGCGCCTCGGATTCCGACCGCAGCACGTCGTGCTCGGCGATCAGCAGCCGCACCGGCGGCAGCCCGGCGAGGTCGGCGCGCAGCGGCGCGGCCAGCGGGTGCGCGCGATCGGCGTCATGCGGCACATAGACCTGCCAGTAGAACCGCATCTTCTCGGTGGTCAGGCCGTAGCCCGCGCCGTAGTCGCGGTAGCTTGGGGTGTCGAAGCGCGAATCGCAGACCGGATAGGCGGCCAGGATGCCCCCCGGGCGCGGCCCGCCGCTGTCGCGCAGCGCCAGCGCGGTGGCCAGCGCCAGATTGCCGCCCGCCGAATCCCCGCCCAGCAGCAGCCGCCCGGGGTCGATCCCCCAGTCCGACCCATGCTCGGCCAGAAAGCGGGTGACGGCGGCGCATTCCCCCACCGCCTGCGGGAACCGCGCCTCCGGGGACAGTGCGTAATCCACCCCGATCACCGCCACCCCGGCGCCGGCGGCGTATTCGCGCATCAGCCGGTCATGGGTGTCGATCGAGGCCCAGACCCAGCCGCCGCCATGAAACCAGATCAGCGCCGGGAGCGGCGCGTCGGTGCGCGGGCGATGCACCCGGCAGAGGATGCGCCGGCCGCGCGCGAACACCCAGCGATCGGCGGTTTCCGCCATCTCCGGGCCGCCGCCGGCCATGCGCATCGCCAGCGCGTCGTTGGTGACCCGGTGCGGGTCGAGCGGGATTTCCAGCCGGATCGGCGGCATCGTCGCGGCGGCGCGGGCCTGATCGTCCATCCAGGCCTGCATGTCATGGTCCAGCATCGGGTCTTCTCCCTGGCGTGGCGCTTCCTATCTGTGGCACTCTGCCGAGAGGGGGCGGCGTCCTCAAGCCTGACCGAGGAGATGCCGATGCCGGCCTATCCGGCGGAACTGACCGAAATCTGGGACGGCGCGGGAGAACGGCTGATCGTGCGCCCGATCCGCGCCGAGGACGCGCCGGCGCTGGATGCGTTCTTCCACCGCCTGTCGCCCGAGGACATACGGCTGCGCTTCTTCGCCGCCATTCGCGAACTCTCGCCCGGGCTGCTGGCCCGGCTGACCCGGCTGGATTACGACCGCGACATGGCCTTCGTGGCGGTGCGCCCCGCCTCCGGCGCGATCGTCGGCGTGGCGCGGCTGGTCCATGGCGACGACCCGGACAGCGCCGAATTCGCGGTGGTGGTGGAGGCGGCGCTGAAGGGCCACGGGCTTGGGGTGCATCTGATGCAGCGGGTGCTGGACTGGGGCTGGCGGCATGGGCTGCGTCGGGTGGTGGGCGAGATTCTGGCCGACAACGAGCCGATGCTCGATCTTGCCCGGTTCCTCGGCTTCCGCCTGCACCACCTGCCCGGCGAGACCGGGGTGATCCGCGCCGAATTGCCTGCCCCGGCGCCGGTGGCCGCGTGATCCTGCCGCGCCGCCGGGCGATTCTGGGGCTGGCGGGGGCGGGTGCCCTCGGCGGCTGCGGGGTGTTGGCGCGCCCGGCCTATGTGCAGCGCCGCGTCTGGCCGATCGTCGTGCACCCGCCGCGGCCGCAGCTGGCCCGGCCCGACGGGCCGGTGCTGGCGGTGCGGGACCTCTCCGCCGGCCCCGGGCTGGACGCGACCGGGGTGGAATGGCTGCGCCCGGACGGCAGCCTGCATGTGGATTTCTACAACCAATGGGCGGTGCCGCCGGCGGAAGGGGTGACCGACGCGCTGCGAAGCTGGCTCGCCGCCTCCGGCCGGTTCGGCGCGGTGGTGGGGACCGACAGCGGCCTCACCCCGGCGCTGACCCTGGAAGGCCAGCTGACCGCGTTCCTCGGCGAACCCGCGCGCGGGCAGGCGGAGGTCCGACTGGCGCTGGTGCTGCGCCGGGGCGGAGAACTGCTC
>DAHWNE010000146.1 GCA_027340195.1 Acetobacteraceae bacterium
GCTGGCGCTGGCCGCTGCGGGGGTGACGGCGGCGCTGGCGTTGGGGTGATACCAGCCGGTCTCATGGCCTCACGTCAGGCCATGAGGCCGGTTGGTATGCGCGCCGGGTTGGCGGGCGGCGGCGCGCGAAACAAGACTCGATACCGGCCGCCGTTGACCCATTCTTCATGGGTCAACGGCAAGGGCGGCTGGTATCAGTGTCCGGGGGCGCGGGCGGCGATCACGGCGTCGAACGCCGCCCCCAGCGGCGCGATGGGCGGACGGGTGCCGGTGAACAGGGCGAACGCATCCGCCGCCTGATGGATGGTGAGTGCCCGCCCGGTGACGATCCGCGCGCCGGCCGCCTTCGCCGCCACCAGCAGCGGCGTCATCAGCGGGTGATAGACCACGTCGGCCACCCAGAGATCGGCGCGCAGCAGCGCGGGCGGGATCGGGGTGTCGCGGTTGGGCAGCATCCCCACCGGGGTTGCGTTCACCACCCCGGCGGCGCCGGCGAGCGCGGCGGCGAGGTCGGTGAACGCCCGCGCCCCGCCGCCGAGATCGCGCGCGAGACCGGCGGCGCGGCCGACTCCGCCGGCGCCGACCAGCGCCACCGGGCCGGCGGCGGGGGCGGGGATGTCCTCGGTGATGGCGGCGGCGAAGCCGGTGGTGTCGGTGTTGTGCCCGGTGAGCGTGCCGTCGCGCGCGACCACGGTGTTGACGGCGCCGATCGGCGCGGCTTCCGGGGCGATGGCGTCGAGCAGCGGCAGCACCGCTTCCTTGTAGGGGAAGGTGACGTTGACGCCGGCGAAGCCGATCCGGCGCACGGCTTCGAGTAGGGTGCGGAGCAGGGCGGCGTCGGCGCCGGGGACCTCGATCAGCTGGTAGTGGACGCGGATGAAGGTGGCGGCGCCGGCGGCCTCGTGCATCGCCGGGGCGGCGGAATGGGCGATGGGGTAGCCGATCAGGCCGAGCAGGGCGCGGCGGTCTTGCATGGGGCGGCTCCGGGGGTGCGGGGCGGAGGTAGCGGAGCGGGCGGGGGGCGGGCAAGGCGGGGTGCGGCGCCCTGGAACCGAGGGTGAACCCGCCGATCAGCGCGCGGCGGCGGGGAGCGCCAGCAGCCGGGCGAGCCAGGCGGCGAAGCGGGGACATTCCCGGCACATGGTGTCGAGACCAATATGTTCGGCGATCAGAACGCCGTGGACGACCTTCTGGTAATCCGCACAGCAGCGGAGGATACGGCGGGAGGGCGCGGTGTCGGGGCCATCGTCAATGTCCTCGGGCGTGGCTACGCTGGCGCGGATGGCGTGAAGTGTCCGGAGATCGGCTCCGTCCGGAAAGGCGGCGGCGAAGGCCGCGGGGGCGGAGAACAGCAATGCCTCGAACTCATGCTGCTGGATGTAGGGAATGAAGCGGCGGGACACCGGCGCTGCCAAGCGCCTGGCGATATCGTCGGCGAAGGCGGCTTCCAGCGCGGCGATCCGTTGCGCTGCCGGCATCCCCGACGCCAGTGTCGCGTGGTTCGGGAAATCGGTCGGCAGGCGATAGAGATCGACCATCGTGGTGAACCAGGAATCGGCACGGTCGTCCTGTTTCATCCGCAGGATCAGATCGGCCGCCAGATGAGGGTAGCGAACGAATCCGCCGCGGTACACCCGCCCATGACGGCGCCCGGTGGTGATACGGCAGGCATCCGCGATGATGGTGTTGCCGGCAAGCGCGGGGGCGAGGATGCGGTTGACGAACGCCTCCTCGGTCTGACCCTCGACCAGGACATGCAGCCGGATCAGCTGCCAGGCCTCCCGCCGACCACGTTCTTCTCCCACAACTCGGACAGGGTGTAGCTGTCCAGCCACTCGCGCAGCGCCGCGCCGTCGAGCCGACGCAGGACGCTCTCGCGGCCGGGGCGGGAGACGACCACGATGTCCTCCGGCTCGAACTGATCGATCAAGGTGACCGACTGGGTCGCGACGATCACCTGGACCTGGTGCGAGGCGGCGCGGATCAGCCCCGCCAGGACCTCGATCGCGTAGGGGTGAAGACCGAGTTCAGGTTCGTCCAGGATCAGCACGGCCGGCAGATCGGCGGCCGGCTGTGAGAGCAGCGCGACCAATGCCATTGCCCGCAGTAGCCCGTCGGAGGCTTGCGAGACGTCGAACACCTGATCGGACCCGAGCTCGCGCCAGCGCAGCAATACGGCATCGGATTCCGGGTAGAGCTCGAAGGCGGCGAAGAAGGGGGCAATCAGGCGCAGCGTGTCCTCGATGCGGCGGTAATGCTCCGGATGCTGCTCCCGGAGGCGCAGCAGGAGTGGCGCGAGGTTGGCGCCATCCTCCTTCAGCCAGCGGTTATCGCTGATCGACCATTTCCCGCGGATGCGAGCAGAGAACCCGGTGTTGTGGAACTGATGGACGCTGATCCGGCGCAGAGTGGAGAGCGTGAAACGGGCAGTGCTACTTGGCCAGCCGATCAGCTTCGCTTCCCGGTGCCCCGCGCCCAAGCTGGGCAACTTAGGGTAGGTTTTCCCTCTGGGAGTGAACCGA
>DAHWNE010000165.1 GCA_027340195.1 Acetobacteraceae bacterium
TGCGACGCGCAACATCCTCTCCCGCGAGGCGCTGGCGGCGACCAAGAAGGGGGTGCGGATCATCAACTGCGCCCGCGGCGGGCTGGTGGACGAGGCGGCGCTGGCGGAGGCGATCACCAGCGGCCATGTGGCCGGTGCCGCGCTCGATGTGTTCGAGACGGAACCGGCGACCCGCTCGCCGCTGTTCGAACTCGAGAACGTGGTCTGCACCCCGCATCTGGGTGCGGCCACCGCCGAGGCGCAGGAGAACGTCGCCTTGCAGGTGGCCGAGCAGATGAGCGATTTCCTGCTGACCGGCGCGGTGGCGAATGCGATCAACATGCCCTCGGTCTCGGCCGAGGACGCGCCGCGGCTGCGCCCCTATATGGACCTCTGCCGGTTCCTCGGCGCCTTCGCCGGACAGCTCACCCATTCGCGCGAAGGGGTGATCCGCCGGGTGACGATCGAATACGAGGGCCAGGCGGCGGGGCTCAATCATCGCCCGCTGTCGGCGGCGGTGCTGGCCGGGCTGATGACGCCGGTGGTGGCCGGGGTGAACATGGTCAATGCGCCGGTGGCGGCGCGCGAACGGGGGATCGAAGTCGCGGAGACGGCGCTCGATCGGCCGGGCGAGTATCAGACCCTGGTGCGGGTGACGGTGGAGGCCGACCGGCTCACCCGCTCGGTCTCCGGCACGCTGATCGCCGGGCGGCGGCCACGGCTGGTGGAGATCAAGGGCATTCCGGTGGAGGCCGAGTTCGCTCCGCACATGCTCTATGTCACCAACAAGGACAAACCGGGCTTCATCGGCCGGTTCGGCGCCACCCTGGCCGGGGCGGGGATCAATATCGCCACCTTCCATCTCGGTCGCGCCGAGCCGGGCGGGGATGCGATCTGCCTGGTGTCCGTCGACGAGCCGGTGCCCGATGACGTGCTGGCGATGGTGCGCGATCTGCCGCAGGTGGTGCAAGCCGATCGGCTGGCGTTCTGACCGGCCACGCTTGCCGGGCGGCGGCGGGCGGCGTATGCACCCGCGCGCTTTGCCAGGGAGTACGGCATGACGGCCGCCGAGGCGACCGAGACTGCGCGCCCCGCCCGCTGGGGCGCGCTGCTCGCGGTGCTGGGCGTGGTGTATGGCGATATCGGCACCAGCCCGCTCTATGCGTTCAAGTCCAGCCTGATCCTGTTCCGCGACATCCGCATCTCCGACGTCGAGATCCTGGGCATCCTGTCGCTGATCTTCTGGTCGCTGGTGCTGATCGTCACGGTGAAATACGTCACCCTGGTGATGCGCGCCGACAACCGCGGCGAGGGCGGCATCCTGGCCCTGATGGCGCTGGCGCAACGGGTTTGTACCAAGCCGGCCACCCGTGCCGCGGTGGCGCTGGCGGGCATCGCCGGGGCCTGCCTGTTCTTTGGTGACGGCGTCATCACCCCCGCCATCTCGGTGCTGTCGGCACTGGAGGGGATCGAGGTTTCGGCGCCCGGATTTCGCGATTTCATCCTGCCGATCGCGGTGGTGGTGATCGTGGTGCTGTTCTCGGTGCAGTCGCGCGGCACCGAGCGGGTGGGGAAACTGTTCGGCCCGGTGATGCTGGTGTGGTTCGCCTCCATCGGTCTGCTCGGGCTGCGGCAGATCCTGATCCACCCTTATGTGCTGCTGGCGATGTCGCCATGGTACGCGCTGCAGCTGGTGCTGATCTATAAGGGAATGGCGTTCTTCGTGCTGGGCGCGGTGGTGCTGTGCCTCACCGGAGCCGAGGCGCTGTACGCGGATATGGGCCATTTCGGCCCGCACCCGATCCGGCTGAGCTGGTCGTGGTTCGTGCTGCCTTGCCTGGTGCTCAATTATTTCGGCCAGGGGGCGGCGGTGGTGACCGATCCGGCGGTGCTGCACAACCCGTTCTATCTGATGGCGCCGATCTGGGCCCGGGTGCCGCTGGTGGTGCTGGCAACGATGGCCACGGTGATCGCCAGCCAGTCGTTGATCACCGGGGCGTATTCGATGACCCGGCAATGCATGCAGCTTGGGCTTCTGCCCCGGCTGACGGTCCGCCATACCAGCCCCACCGAGCGCGGTCAGATCTATCTGCCGCAGGTGAACCTGCTGCTGGCGCTGGGCGTGCTGCTGCTGGTGCTGGCGTTCAAGACCTCGGACGCGCTGGCTTCGGCCTACGGCATCGCGGTGACCGGAACGTTCCTCTGCACCACCTTCCTGGCCGCGATCGTGTTCCGCCGCCAGTTCCACTGGCCGCGCCCGCTGGCGATCGCGGTGTTCGGGCTGTTCTTCCTGGTGGACCTGGTCTTCTTCTCCGCCAACACGGTGAAAGTGGTGGAGGGGGGCTGGGTGCCGCTGGCGATGGGCCTCGGGTTGATGCTGCTGATGACCTCGTGGAAGCGGGGGCGGGATTTGCTGCTGGCGCGCTGGGTGGCCGACAGCCTGCCGCTGGCCCCGTTCCTGGCCCGGCTGCCGCAGTCGCGCACCTTGCGGGTGCCGGGGACGGCGATCTTCCTGACCGGGAATCCCGACTACGTGCCGACGTCGCTGCTGCATAACCTCAAGCACAACAAGGTGCTTCACGAGCGGGTGTTTTTCGTCACGGTGCAGAACCTGGACGTGCCGGAGGCGCATACGCGGATGATGGTGGAGGAGTTGGCGCCGGGCATCACCCGGGTGATCCTGCGCTACGGGTTCATGGAGAGCCCGAACATTCCGCGCGCGCTCGAGGATCTGCCGGCCCAGGGGGTGGCGTTCGATCCGATGCAGGCAAGCTATTTCCTCGGCCGGGAGGTGATGGTGGCGGCGCAGGTGCCGAAGCTGCCGCTGTGGCGGCGATGGCTGTTCCTGATGCTGGCGCGCAATGCGGTGCCGGCGACCGAATTCTTCCGGATTCCGTCGGACCGGGTGGTGGAGCTGGGGGTGCGGGTGGCGATCTGAGGCGGAACTCCATGCTACACTGCCGGCGCAGCCGGAGCCGTAGCATGACCGAGATTCCCCCCGCTTTCCTCGACCTCCTCACCAGCAAGAAGAGCTTCGCCCACCTCGCCACCGTCATGGCCGACGGTTCGCCCCAGGTCACTCCGGTCTGGTTCGACCTCGCCGACGGCCGCATTCGGGTCAACACCGCCCGCGGGCGGGTGAAGGCGCGCACCATGCGCCCCGGCGCGAGGGTCGCGCTCTCGATTCTCGATCCCGACAACGCCTATCGCTATGTCCAGATCCGCGGCCGGGTGAGCCGCGAAACCGAGGACGGGGCGGACGCGCATATCGACGCCCTGGCGAAGAAATATCTCGGCAAGGACCGCTACCCGTTCCGCCGCCCCGGCGAGGTGCGGGTGATGTTCGAGATCACCCCCGAAGCGGTGCAGACGATGGGTTAGGCCAATCCGAAATACGCCCGGTGTAGCGCGTCATCGGCGTGCAGCTCGGCCACCGTGCCGGAAAACCGCACCCGTCCGCCCTCCAGCGTATAGACCCGCTCGGCCAGATCCAGGAACGCCACGTTCTGCTCGGCGATCAGCATGGCGAGCCCCGCCCCATCGGCGCGGAACCGGCCCAGCACGGTGATGACCTGCTGCACGAACAGCGGTGAGAGCCCCGCCGAGGGCGCGTCCATCACCAGCAGCCGTGGCCCCGCCGCCAGCGCCTTGGCGATCCCCAGCATCTTCCGCTGGCCGCCGGACAGGCTCCCCGCCAGCGCCCGCCGCTTCGCCGCCAGGTCGGGAAACAACTCGAACAGCTCCGCGATCCGCCGCGCCAACGCCGCGCGCGGCACGAACTGCCCGCCGATGCGCAGATTCTCGGTAATCGAAAGCCCCGGGAACACGCCGAGCTCGGACATATAGGCGAGGCCTGCGCGCACCCGCCGGTCGGTCCGCTGGTGGGTGATGTCGGCCCCGTCCAGATGCACCGTTCCTTCCCAGGCCGGCATCAGCCCCACCAGCACCTTGAGCAACGTGGTCTTGCCGGCGCCGTTGGCGCCCAACAGCACCACGGTTTCGCCGGCGGCCACCCGCAGCCCGGGGCCCCACAGCACCTGCACCTGGCCGTAGCCGGAGCAAATCCCCTCGGCGGTCAGCAGGTCAGCCATGGGCACCGCCCAGGAACACGCGGATCACTTCGGGGTCCTTGATGGCGGTGGCGAGCGTGCCCTCGAAGAACTCGCGCCCCGCGTTCATCACCACCACCCGGTCGGTGACCTCCTCGATGAAGCCCATCAGGTGTTCCACCACCAAGAGCGCTATCCCGCCGGCGGCGAGCGCGCGCAGCCGGCTCGCCATGCGGCCGAGCTCGGCCGGGTTGAGCCCGGCGGCGAGCTCATCCACCAGCAGCACGCTCGGCCCGGTGGCCAGCGCGCGCGCCAGATCCAGCGTCTTCTGCTGGGCGGAATTGAGTTCCCCCGCGCGCCGCCCGGCCAGCGTATCGAGTTCGAGCGAGGCGAGCAGCGCGTCCAGATCCGGCGGGGTGCCGCCGTTGCCGTAGGTGGCCGCGACCAGCACGTTTTCCATCACCGTCAGCGACAGGAACGGCTTGGGGGATTGGTAGGTGCGGTTGATCCCCCGCCGCGCCAGCAGATGCGAGGGCACGCCGCCGATCGCCCGTCCGCGATAGGTCACGCTGCCGCCGTCGGGCGGGTAGAGGCCGGAGATGACGTTGATGCAGGTGGTCTTGCCCGACCCGTTCGGACCGACCAGCCCCAGCACCTCGCCGGGCGCGAGATGGAAGCTCACCCCGTCCAGCGCCCGGAACCCTCCGAAGCGCTTGACCAGATCGGTCACCACCAGCAGCGGTTGCTCAGGGGACACGCACACCCCGCGCGGTCAGCAGCGAGACCAGCCCGTTGGGCAGGAACAGCACCAGCCCCACGATCAGCGCGCCGTAGATGAACTGGAAATACTGCGGCACGGTGATACCGATGGCGTTATAGACCCCGTACAGGATCAGCACCCCCAGCAGCGGCCCGGTCAGCGTGGTGGCGCCGCCGAACAGCACGAACACCACGGCGAAGATGGAAACCCCGAGGTCGAAGGCGGTATCGGGATAGAACACCGAGATGTGCCAGGCGAACACCGCCCCCACCAGCCCGGCCACCAGCGCCGACAGCAGCCAGGCGACGGTCCGCC
>DAHWNE010000173.1 GCA_027340195.1 Acetobacteraceae bacterium
ATCGCGCACCACCGCGGCCAGGCAGCGGATGTCGCCGTGATCGTCGAGCAGGCCGGGTTTTTCGGCGCCGGGGGGGCCGTAGCGGAGCAGTTTCATCTGGATATTTCCTCGCTTGGGTGGAAGAGGGACATCAGATCGTCATGCCGCCGTCGATCACCAGCGCCTGGCCGGTGACGAACGCGGCGGCATCGGAGGCCAGATAGACCGCCAGCGCCGCGATCTCCTCCGGCATGCCCAGCCGTCCCATCGGTTGGCGGGCGACGAAGGCGGCGCGCGCCGCCTCCATCCCGCCGGCGGCGGCGGCGTTGGCGGCGATCCGCTCCTCGAGGCTCGGCGTGGCGACGGTGCCCGGGCAGATCGCGTTGCAGCGGATGCCGCGGGCGACGTAATCGGCGGCGACGGATTTCGTCAGGCCGATCAGCGCCGCCTTGGTGGCCCCGTAGATCGCCCGGTTCGGCACGCCCTTCACGCTGGAGGCGACCGAGGCGATGGAGATCATCGATCCGCCGCCCCCGGCCAGCATCCCGGGCAGGAAGGCGCGGATGGCGCGGAAGGCGGCGCGCACGTTGAGATCGAAGCCGAAGCTCCATTCCGCCTCGGTCGCATCCAGAATGCTGCCCTGGTGGACGAAGCCCGCGCAGTTGCAAAGAATATCCACCTTGCCGGCGGCGGCCGCCGCGGCGGCGATCGCATCCGCGTCCAGCATGTCGAGCACGGCGGTGGAGAGCCCCGGCGCGGCGAGGGTGGCGAGCGCGGCCGGGTTGCGGTCGGTGGCGATCACGCTGGCTCCGGCCGCGGCCAGCGCGAGGGCGATCGCCCGGCCGATCCCCTGCCCGGCGGCGGTGACGAAGGCGCGGCGATGGGCGAGTGCGGACATTGGGTCCCCTCCGGTCCCGGGCGCGGCGGCTTTGCCCCGATCCGCCGCCGCCGGCAAGGGGCGCTCAGGCGGCTTCCTCGAGGAAGAACTGCTCGGCTTCCTCATCGTAGCCGTAGAGCTCGGCGTAGCGGCCCCAGGCGATCGCCACCCGCAGCGTGTCCTCGGCATATTCGGGCGACATGTGATCCTCGAGCTCGTCGCGGAAGCGTACCGCGCTGGCGCGGTGGTTCCAGCGCTCGTCCAGCACCTGGCGGATGGTGGCCACCAGCGGCACATGAGCGCGCAGCGCGGCGGCGAACAGCGCCTTGCGGGCGTCGGTATCGGCGCCGGCGAAGCGGCGGCCGGCGTCGGTCAGCAGGATGTCGCCCTCGGCGAGTTCGGCGAACCCCAGCATCTGCAACGTCTCGCCGAGCGGGAAGAGATCGTCGAGTTCGAGCTGCAAGGTGGCCGCCAGCGCCGGCAGGTCGGCGCGGCCGTTGTAGGGCGGACCGGCCAGCGCCTCCATCAGCCCGGCCATCCCGTTGGTGCCGACGCGATGCAGCGGCACCACCGCGGCCGGCTGGGCGGGGCCCGGGGCGGCCGGCGCGGCGGGCGCGGGGCGGCGGGTCATCAGCGCGTAGATATCCTCCACCAGCTGGCGGAACGCCGGGTCCTGGCGGTTGCGCGGATGCGCCAGCGGCACCGCGAGCTCATGGGCCACCCGGCCGGGATTGGCCGAGAACACCAGGATGCGGTCGCACATCAGCACCGCCTCCTCGATGTTGTGGGTGACCATCAGCACTGATTTCACCGGCAATCTTCCCTCGACCCAGAGGTCGATCAGGTCGGTGCGCAGGGTCTCGGCGGTCAGCACGTCCAGCGCCGAGAACGGCTCGTCCATCAGCAGCAGGTCGGGATGCACCACCAGCGCGCGCGCCAGGCCGACCCGCTGGCGCATCCCGCCCGAGAGCTCCTTCGGATAGGCGTTCTCGAACCCGTCGAGGCCGATCAGGTCGATCGCCGCCAGCGCGCGGCTGGTGCGCTCGGCGCGGGGGATGCCGCGCGCCTCCAACCCCAGCTCCACGTTGGCCTGCACGGTGAGCCACGGGAACAGGGCGAAGCTCTGGAACACCATCGCCACGCCCTCGGGGGGGCCGGTGAGCGCGGTGCCGTGCCACAGCACCTCCCCCGCGGTCGGGCGCAGGAGGCCGGCGATGATGCGGAGCAAGGTGGATTTGCCGGAGCCGGAGCGGCCCAGCAGCGCCACCATCTCGCCCTGCCGCAGGCTCAGCGCGACATCGTCCAGCAC
The DNA here is from genome assembly GCA_027340195.1 of Acetobacteraceae bacterium. Lineage (GTDB taxonomy): Bacteria > Pseudomonadota > Alphaproteobacteria > Acetobacterales > Acetobacteraceae > JAJZVS01. The sequence goes on from DAHWNE010000173.1 coordinate 2,166, forward strand.
CAGCAGATCGGCTGCCGAGTCCTTGTGGTAGGCTTGGCGGCAGCCGCGCACCTCGAGCAGCGGCGCATCGGTGATCTCGGCCATGATCGCTCCCGTCACAGGGTCATCCGCCGCGCGGCGAATTCATAGAGCGGCCGCCACAGCAGCCGGTTGAACAGCACCACGAAGCCCGACATCACCGCCACGCCCAGCACCACCTGGGCCATGTTTCCCGCCGCCGTGGCCTCGGCGATATAGGCGCCGAGGCCGCGGGCGGTGAGGGTGGTACTGCCCCAGCTCGCGAGCTCGGCCACGATCGCGGCATTCCACGCCCCGCCAGAGGCGGTGATCGCGCCGGTCACGTAATAGGGCAGGATGCCGGGAAGCATCACCCGCAACCACCACAGCCGCCCGCGCAGGCCGAAGCTGGACGCGGCCTCGCGCAGATCGCCCGGGAACGCGGCGGCGCCGGCGATCACGTTGAACAGGATGTACCACTGGGTGCCGAGGATCATCAGCGGCGACAGCCAGATATCCGGGTCCAGCCGGAACCGCACGATCAGCAGCACCACCGGCGGGAACAGCAGATTGGCCGGGAACGCGGCCAGGAACTGCACCCAGGGCTGGACGTGGCGGGCCCAGTTCGGGCGCAGCCCGATCGCCACCCCCACCGGCACCCAGATCAGGCTGGCCAGCAGGATCAGCACCACGACGCGGGCCAGGGTGAACAGCCCCAGCACCAGCACCTGCCCGACCTGCCCCAGGGTGATGCTGCCCGAGAGGAACTGCACGATCCGCGCCGCGCCGAACGCCAGCGCCACCAGCAGCAGCGCGAGCAGTGCCCGATCGACGGCCCGCGAGGGGGGAAGCTCGGCGCGCGCCGGACGCAGCGGCAGCGCGAGGCGGAGCCCGGTCAGGCCGTTGACCGCGAGGCGCAACGCCGCCCCCATCTCGCGCAGCACCGCGGTGCGGCGGATCAGCCGCAGCAGCCACGGGTCCTCGGCTTCCGCCGCGGCGGTGGTCTCGAAGCGGAATCGTTCCGACCACGCCACCAGCGGGCGGAACAGCAGCTGGTCGTAGAGCAGGATCACGATCAGCATGGCCAGGATCGCCCAGCCGACCGCCGGCAGGTCCCGCTTCTGCAAGGCGAGCGCGACGTAGGAGCCGATGCCGGGCAGGGTCCAGGAGTGGTTGCCGACCGTTACCGCTTCCGAGGCCACCACGAAGAACCAGCCCCCCGACATCGACATCATGGTGTTCCACACCAGCCCCGGCACCGCGAACGGCACCTCCAGCCGCCAGAAGCGCTGCCAGGGGGTAAGGCGGAAGCTGATCGCCGCTTCCTCGAGATCGGCCGGCAGGGTGCGCAACGACTGGTACAGGCTGAACGCCATGTTCCAGGCCTGGCTGGTGAAGATGGCGAATACCGAGGCGAGTTCCAGCCCCATCACCTGGCCGGGAAACAGATTTATGAAGAACACGACGGTGAAGGTCAGGAACCCCAGGATCGGCACCGATTGCAGGATGTCGAGCAGCGGGATCAGCACCAGCGCCGCGCGCCGGCTTTTCGCCGCCGCGGTGGCGTAGGTGAAGGTGAACAGCAGCGAGGCGGCCATCGCGGCGAACATCCGAAGCGTGGTCCGCGCCGCGTAGGCCGGCAGGTTGGCCGGATCGAGGCTGATCGCCAGCGCGTGGGGGGCGGCGATCGGCAGGAACGTGCCCTCGGCCACCCGCGCCATGCCCACCAGCACGGCGAACACCACGATGGCGGCGGCGAGGTCCCACAGATTGGGACCACGCCGCTCGGCGATCAGCGTCGGAAGCGGGGATCGCGGCACGACTCAGGACCGGGGCTGGGTCGAGAGGCCGGTCGAGCCGAAGCCGCCGGCGCCGCGCGCGGTGTCATCGAGCGCCGCCACCGGCACCCAGGCGAGCCGCGTCACCGGCGCCAGCACCGCCTGGGCGATGCGCATCCCGCGGGTGACGGTGAAGGCCTCGGCCCCGGTGTTGAGCAGGAGCACCCCGAGCTCGCCCCGGTAGTCGGCATCGATGGTGCCGGGGCTGTTGGGCAGGGTGATGCCGTGGCGCAGCGCGAGGCCGGAGCGGGGGCGGATCTGCAGCTCGAACCCCTCCGGCAGGGCGATGGCGAGGCCGGTCGGGATCAGCGCCCGCCCACCGGGCGGGATGGCGAGCGGTGCGGCGACGGCGGCGAGCAGGTCCAGCCCCGCCGCCGCCGCGGTCGCATAGTCGGGCAGCGGGAGGTCGGCCCCGTGGGGCAGGCGCTGGACGCGGACCGGGATGCTCATGCCAGCGCCTCGGCGATGCGGCGGGCGAGCCTTGCGGCGACTTCGGTCTTGGGCAGGTCGGGCCAGTCCTCGGCGCCGGATGCGGTCAGCAGGCGGACGGTGTTGCGCGCCCCGCCCATGATGCCGGTGGCGGGCGAGACGTCGTTGGCGACGATCCAGTCGGCGTTCTTGCGGACCCGCTTGGCGGCGGCATTTTCCGCCAGCGCGTCGGTCTCGGCGGCGAAGCCGACCACGAGGCGCGGGCGCAGGGGGCCGGGGCTGGCGATGGTGGCCAGGATGTCGGGATTCGGGATCAGGCTGAGGGAGGGCGGCGGGGCGCCGGGGGATTTCTTGATCTTCGAGCCGGCCTCGCGCTCCACCCGCCAGTCGGCGACGGCGGCGGCGAACACCGCGATATCGGCGGGCAGCGCGGCCTGGCAGGCGGCGAGCATCTGCCGCGCCGTCTCCACCCGGGTCACGGCGACACCCGGCGGGTCCGGCACGGCGACCGGGCCGGAGACCAGGCTGACCCGCGCGCCGAGGGCGGCGAGGGCGGCGGCGATGGCGTGGCCCTGGCGGCCGGAGCTGCGGTTGGCGAGGTAGCGCACCGGGTCGATCGGCTCATGGGTGGGGCCGGAGGTGACCAGCGCGTGGCGTCCGGCGAGCGGGCCGGTGGCGAGGCAGGCGATGATGGCGGCGAGGATGGCGGGTGGTTCGGCCAGCCGGCCGAAGCCGAATTCGTTGCAGGCCATCGGGCCCTCGTCGGGGCCGACCAGACGCACCCCGCGCCCGACCAGGGTGGCGATGTTGGCCTGGGTGGCCGGGTGCTCCCACATCCGCACATTCATCGCCGGGGCGATCAGCACCGGCTTGTCGGTGGCGAGCAAAACGGTGGCGGCGAGATCGTCGGCCATCCCCGCCGCCATCCGGGCCAGCAGATCGGCGCTGGCCGGCGCCACCACCAGCAGATCGGCGGCCCGCGACAGCTGGATATGCCCCATCTCGGATTCGTCGGTGAGCGAGAACAGGTCCGAATAGACCTTGGATTCGGCGAGGGCCTGCAGGGCCAGCGGGGTGACGAAGCGGCCGGCGTTGGCGCTGAGCAGCGGGGTGACCGCGGCGCCCTCGGCGCGCAGCAGGCGGATGAGTTCCAGCGCCTTGTAGGCGGCGATGCCGCCGGAGACGATCAGCAGGATGCGCTTGGCGGCGAGTCGCCCGCTCACAGGCGCCATCCGGAATGGATGGCGGCGATGCCGCCGGAGAGGTTCCGCACCCGCACCCGGGCCAGGCCGGCCTTGCCCATCATGGCGGCGAGCGTCTCCTGATCGGGGAAGGTGCGGATGCTTTCGGCGAGATACTGGTAGGAGTCGCGGTCGCCGGCGACGCGGGCGCCCAGCGCCGGCAGGACCCGGAACGACCAGGCGTCGTAGAGCGGGGCGAAGGCGGCGACCTGCAGGCGGGAGAACTCGAGGCAGAAAAAGCGTCCGCCGGGGCGCAGCATCCGCCGCGCCTCGGCCAGCACCGCCGGCTTGTCGGTGCAGTTGCGCAGGCCGAAGGCGATGGTGACGCGGTCGAAGCCGCCGTCCGGCAGCGGCAGGCGCTCGGCATCGGCGATCAGGAAGCCGAGATCGCCGAGCTGGCCGCGGTCGGCGGCGCGGTCGCGGGCGATGGCGAGCATGGCGGGGTTGATGTCGGTGAGCAGCGCGGGCCCACCGCCGAGGCGGCGCCAGCCGAGGCCGATATCGCCGGTGCCGGCGGCGAGGTCGAGCAGGGACCGGTTCGGCCGGGGATCGAGCGCGGCGAGCAGGATACGCTTCCAGACCCGATGGATGCCGAGCGACATCAGGTCGTTCATCAAATCGTATCTCGGGGCGACGGAGGCGAACACCTCCCGCACCAGGCCTGCCTTGTCGGCGGCTGGGACGCGGCGGAAGCCGAAATCGGTCTCGGTCGCTTGGGTGGCGGTCATGGCGGGGGCGGTATAGCCTGCCCCCGGGGTCGCGGGAACCGTCCGCCGACCGTTGGAGGCGGTCGGTGCCCGAACTTCCCGAAGTTGAAACCGTGATGCGCGGGATGGCGGCGCGGCTCAGCGGCCGGGTGGTGACGCGGGTGGAGCTGCGGCGGGGGGATCTGCGCTGGACGCTGCCGGCGGGGCTGGCGGCGCGGATGGAGGGCGCGCGGGTGGTGGGGTTCCGCCGGCGCGGGAAATACATCCTGATGCGGCTCGCGGGCGGGGACAGCGTGCTGTGGCATCTGGGGATGTCGGGGCGAATCGTGTTGGGGCGCGTGGGGGGGAACGCGGCGCCGGCGGCGCATGAGCACCTGGTGCTGGAGACCGAGGACGGCACCCGGCTGGGATTCGTCGATCCGCGCCGGTTCGGATCGGTGGACCTGGTGGCGACGGCGGCGGAGGACCGGCACCGGCTGCTGGCGGGGCTGGGGCCGGAGCCGCTGGAGGCGGGGTTCTCCGCCTCGGTGCTGGCGGCCGGGTTGGCGGGGCGGCGGAGCGCCGTGAAGCCGGTGCTGCTGGACCAGTCGGTGGTGGCGGGGCTCGGGAATATTTATGTCTGCGAGGCGTTGTTCCGGGCGCGGATCAGCCCGTTCCGGCGGGCGGGGACGGTGAGCGGGGCGCGGGCCGAGCGGCTGGTGGCGGCGATCCGCGCGGTGCTGACGGAGGCGATCGCGGCGGGGGGGTCCTCGCTGCGGGATTACGTGCAGCCGAGCGGGGAGCTCGGGTATTTCCAGGCGTCGTGGCGGGTC
>DAHWNE010000176.1 GCA_027340195.1 Acetobacteraceae bacterium
GCACCGGATCGACTGGAACAGCCCCGCCGCCCTGCTGGAGAAGCTGGTGGGCTACGAGGCGGTGCACGAGATCCGGTCCTGGCGCGATCTCAAGAACCGGCTGGATTCCGATCGCCGCTGCTACGCCTTCATCCATCCGCGGATGCCCGGGGAGCCGCTGATCTTCGTGGAAGTCGCGCTGGTCAAGGGACTGGCGGGCAGCGTGCAGGCGCTGCTGGACGAGAAGGCGCCGTTGCAGGACCCGCATCAGGCCGATACCGCGATCTTCTATTCCATCAGCAATTGTCAGCACGGGCTTTCCGGCATCAGTTTCGGCAATTTCCTCATCAAGCGGGTGGTCGAGGAGCTGGCTGGAGAGTTCCGCAACCTCAAGACCTTTGCCACCCTCTCGCCGATTCCGGGCTTCCGCCGCTGGCTCGAACCGCTGCTCGCGGCCGACGAGCCCGGGCTGCTGCTGGAAGCGGAGAGCGCCGCCCTGGCCGCCGCCATGCCCGGCACCACGCCCCCCGCGGCGGTGCTGGCGGCGATCATCGACCGGCGCGGCTTCTGGCGCGATCCGGCGCTGCGTCGCGCCGCCGAACCCGCCCTGCTGCGGCTGGCCGCGCGCTATCTGCTGCGCGAGGGCAAGGGCAAGCGCGCGCTCGACCCGGTGGCGCATTTCCACCTCTCGAACGGGGCGCGGGTGGAACGGGTGATGCTGGCCGCCGATACCTCGGAAAAGGGACACAAGGCGAGCGCCACCATGATGGTGAACTATCTCTACGATCCGGCGAAGATCGACGCCTACCACGAGGATTACGCCGGCGAGGGCAAGCGCAACGCCGCCGCCGAGCTGCGCCGCGGCCAGGCGCGCGGCTGGAAGCTGGTGGGGGGCGGGGCATGAACGTCATCGCCCCGCCGCCGGCGGACGAGCATCTCCGCCTGCTGCGTCAGATCGAGCGCAAGCTGCTGTGGCTGTCGGCGTGGATGGTGCACAACGCGAACCATATCCGCCCCAACCGCGACGGGCTGAAGGTGGGTGGGCACCAAGCCTCCTGCGCCTCGGTGATCTCGATCATGACCGCGCTCTATTTCGAGATCGCGCGGCCGGAGGACCGGATCGCGGTGAAGCCGCACGCGGGGCCGGTGTTTCACGCCATCAACTACCTGTTCGGCCGCCAGACGGTGGAGAAAATGGCCGGGCTGCGACAGCTGGGCGGGGTGCAGCCCTATCCGTCGCGGGTGAAGGACGGGGCGGAGGTGGATTTCTCCACCGGCTCGGTCGGGCTCGGGGTGGCGATGACCACGTTCGCGGCGCTGATGGCCGATTACGCGCGGCTGCACGAGCTGTCCCGCCCCGGGCTGCCGGCGGGGCGGCACATCGCCATCGCCGGCGACGCCGAGCTCGACGAGGGCAACATCTACGAGGCGCTGCTGGAAGGCTGGAAGCACGATGTCCGCAATGTCTGGTGGGTGGTGGATTACAACCGCCAGAGCCTCGATTCGGTGGTGCCGGACCGCCTGTTCGGCCGCATCGAGGGGCTGTTCCGCGACATGGGCTGGAACGTCGTCACCATCAAATACGGGCGCAAGCTGGAAGCTGCCTTCGCCCGCCCGGGCGGGGAGGCGCTGCGGCGCTGGATCGACGATTGCCCGAACAGCCTCTACTCGGCGCTGACCTTCCAGGGGGGCGCGGCGTGGCGGGCGGCGCTGCTGGCCGAGCTCGGCCGCACCCGCGGCGTGCGCGCCATTCTCGATCCGCTGTCGGATGACGAATTGGCCGCGCTGATGACCAATCTCGGCGGGCACGACATCGAGACGCTGATCGACGTGTTCCGCGCCGCCGATGCCGAGGGCGATCAGCCGACCTGCTT
>DAHWNE010000177.1 GCA_027340195.1 Acetobacteraceae bacterium
ATTTCCTGACCATCGGCCAGTATCTGCAACCCACCGTGAAGCACGCCGCGGTGGATCGCTTCCTGCCGCCGGAGGAATTCGCCGAGCTTGCCGCACTGGCGCGCGCCCGCGGCTTCCGCATGGTTGCCGCCTCCCCGCTCACCCGCAGCTCCTATCACGCCGACGCCGATTTCGCCGCCTTGCGCGCCGCCGCCTGATGCCGACCCACGCCGAACGCCAGGTCCTGCCCTACTGCCCGGAGCAGTTGTTCGACTTGGTGGCCGACGTGGCCCGCTACCCGGAGTTCCTGCCTTGGTGCGTCGGCGCGCGCATCCGCTCGCGCGAACCCGGCCTGATCGTCGCCGACCTGACCATCGGCTTCGGCCCGTTCCGGGAGAGCTTCACCAGCCGGGTCACGCTCGACCGGCCGCGCGCGGTCGATGTCAGCTACCAGAACGGTCCGTTCCGCTACCTGCGCAACCACTGGGGCTTCGCCCCGGTGCCGGGCGGGACCGAGGTGGACTTCTTCGTCGATTTCGAGTTCCGCTCTCGCCTTCTGCAACCCGCCATCGGTCCCGTCTTCACCGAGGCGGTGCGCCGGATGGTGGCCGCGTTCCGCCGCCGCGCCGCGCAGCTCTATCGCGTCAAAGCCACCGTCACCGCCCCCGTTGCCGCTTCCGAAGGCTGACATGATCCGCAACACCCCGTCTCGCCCCGATCCGTCGCTGCCGCCGATCCGGGCCAATTTCTACTCCGACACCCAGACCCGACCGACCGCGGCGATGAAGGCGGCGATGATGGCGGCGGAGACCGGCGATGAGCAGCACGGCGACGACCCGACCATCCACGCGCTCAACGACCGCATGGCCGCGCTGTTGGGCAAGGAGGCGGCGCTGTTCCTGCCCTCCGGCACCATGTGCAACGAGATCGCCATCCTGGTGCATTGTCGCCGCGGCGACGAGGTTCTCGCGCATCATACCGCGCATATCCAGGCCGCGGAAGGCGGCGCGCCGGGCGCGCTCGCCGGGGTCTCGGTGCTGGGGCTGCCGGGTGAGCGCGGGCAGTTCGACGCCGCCACCCTGCGCGCGGCGCTGCGCGAGCGCCGCCGCCACGCCCCGCCGCAGACGTTGGTGGAGATCGAGCAGACCGCCAATCTCGGCGGCGGCTCGGTCTGGCCGATCGAGAAGCTGCGCGCGGTGTGCGATGCCGCGCACGAGGCGGACATGGCGGTGCATATGGACGGGGCGCGGCTGATGAACGCGGTGGTCGCATCCGGCGTGCCGGCGGCGGAAATGGCGGCCGGCTGCGATTCGGTCTGGCTCGATTTCACCAAGGGACTCGGCGCGCCGCTGGGCGCGGTGCTGTGTGGCAGCGCGGCGTTCATCGACCAAGCCTGGCTCTGGAAGCAGCGCATGGGCGGCGCCCTGCGCCAGGGGGGCATCTGCGCCGCCGCCTGCCTCTACGCGCTGGACCATCATGTCGATCGGCTGGCCGAGGATCACGCCAACGCCGCCGCCCTCGCCCGCGGGCTGGCGCAGATCCCGGGGATCGCGGTGGAAACGCCCGAGACCAATCTGGTCTTCTTCGATACCTCCGCCGCCGGGGTCAGCGCCGCCGAGCTTGCCACCCGCATCCGCGCCGAGGGCGTGCAGATCTCCACCATGGGGCGGTATCGGGCCCGCGCCTGCACCCATCTCGATGTGGACGCGGACGGGGTGGCGCTGGCGATCGCGGCGATCCGCCGGGCGGTGGGATGATATCGGCCGCCTCCGGTCAGGCCGGCAGGCAGGCGGCGCGAAGGGCCGCGAACGCCCGGGCGCGGTGGCTGATCGCCTCCTTCGCCGCCGGGGCCATCTCGCCGAAGGTCTCGGCATACCCATCGGGCCGGAAGATCGGGTCGTAGCCGAACCCGTGCGTCCCGCGCGGCGGCCAGGCCAGCGTCCCGTCCACCCGGCCTTGGAAGCACGCCGTCCTGCCATCGGGCCAGGCGAGGCAGAGGGCGGCGGTGAACCAGGCGCGCCGGTCGGGATGATCGCCAACCTCGCGCGCGATGCGCGCCATCGCCACGCTGAAATCCTTGCCCGGACCGGCCCAGCGCGCCGAGACCACCCCGGGGGCGCCGCCCAGCGCCGCCACCGCGAACCCGGAATCGTCGGCCAGCGCCACCGTGCCCGCCGCCCGCGCCGCCGCCCGCGCCTTGATCCGCGCATTGGCCACGAAATCGGCGCCGGTTTCCTCGGGCTCCGCGAGGCCCAGAGCGGCGGCGGAAACCGGGGTGATTCCGAACGGGGCCAACAGGGCGGCGATCTCGACCAGCTTGCCCGGGTTGTGGCTGGCCAGCACCAGCCGCGCGCCGCGTTGCAGGCGGATCATGCCGCCGGGTCCAGCACCGCGCGCTGGGCGGCGAACAGCGCCGTCGTGCCCGCGCGCGCCAGTCCCAGCAGCGCCAGGAACTGCGCCTCGGAGAACGGCGCCTGCTCGGCGGTGCCCTGGATCTCGACGATGCCGCCGGCATCGGTCAACACGAAATTGGCATCCGCCTCGGCCCCGGAATCCTCGGCATAATCCAGGTCGCAGACCGCCTCTCCGCCGACGATGCCGCACGAGACCGCGGCCACCTGACCCAACAGCGGGTCCTTGGCCAGCACGTTCATCCGGCGCAGATGCCGCAGCGCCAGCGCCAGCGCCACCCAGGCCCCGGTGATGGCGGCACAGCGTGTGCCGCCGTCGGCATTCAGCACGTCGCAATCCAGCGTGATGGTCATCTCCCCCAGCGCCTTGCGGTCGATCACCGCGCGCAACGATCGGCCGATCAGGCGCTGGATCTCCTGGGTGCGGCCGGATTGCTTGCCGCGCGCCGCCTCGCGGTCGCCGCGGGTGTGGGTGGCGCGCGGCAACATGCCGTATTCGGCGGTGACCCAGCCGAGCCCCGAGCCGCGCAGGAAGCCCGGCACCCGGCCTTCGACGCTGGCCGCGCAGAGAACCTCGGTCTGGCCCATGCGGATCAGGCAGGAGCCTTCGGCGTGGCGGGCAAAGCCAGGCGTGAGGGAGACAGGGCGCAGCACGTCGGCGGCGCGGCCGGAGGGGCGCATGGGCGGCACTCCTTACGGAGCGGGGCCGGCGGTGTAGCAGCCGCGCCGCCCGCGGTCACGCCGCTTCGGTGTCGATCGCGTATCCGGCCGCGCGCACGGTGCGGATCAGATCGCGCTCCTCGGGGCCGTTGATCGCCTTGCGCAGGCGGCGGATATGCACGTCCACCGTCCGCGGTTCCACATTGATGTCCTTGCCCCAGACCGCGTCCAGCAGCTCCTCACGGGCGAAGACGCGGCGCGGATGTTCCAGGAAATACTGCAACAGGCGGAACTCGGTCGGCCCCAGATGCAACGCGCGGCCATTGCGGGTGGCGCGGTGCGCGGCGAGGTCCAGCGTGATGTCCTCGAAGGCCAGCGTGGATTTGGTGGGCAGCGAGCCGGACCGGCGCAGCAGCGCGCGCATCCGCGCGATCAGCGCCTCGGTGGAGAACGGCTTGGTGATGTAGTCGTCGGCGCCGGTGTTGAGGCCGCGCACCGCGTCCTGATCCTCGGTGCGCGCGGTCACCATGATGACCGGCAGGTCGCGGGTGGCCGGGCGGCGGCGGATTTGGCGGCAGACTTCCAGCCCCGACATCGCCGGCAGCATCCAGTCCAGCAGCACGATATCGGGGGTGGTCTCGCTGATCCGGCTCAGCGCCTCCTGCCCGTCGGCGGCTTCATCGACGCGGAAACCCTGCTTTTCCAGGTTATAGCGCAGCATGGTGGCCAGCGCGGCTTCGTCCTCCACCACCAGCACCAGCGGGCGGGCCGTCGCGGGTTCGGGCATGATCTCAGTCCTGTTCGCGCGGGCGCACCACGGCATAGGCCGAGGTATCGCCCTTGGGGCGGGCGTCGGTCAGCGTCTCGCCGGTCACGGCGTAGTATAGCATCTCGGCGATGTTGGTGGCGTGATCGCCGATCCGTTCCAGGTTCTTGGCGATGAACAGCAGATGCGTGCAGGGGGTGATGTTGCGCGGATCTTCCATCATGTAAGTGATGAGCTCGCGGAACAGCCCGTTATAGATGTCGTCGATCGCCAGGTCGGAGCGCCAGACCCGCACCGCTTTTTCGATATCGGACTCGCCCACCGCGTCGATCACGGTTTTCAGATTCTCCTGCACCAGCCGGGCCATGTGCCCGAGCCCGGCCAGGGAGAACACCTGCGGCAGTTGCGCCAGCACCACCGCGCGCTTGGCCACGTTGGCGGCGTAGTCGCCGATGCGTTCGAGATCGCCGGTGATCTTGAGCGCGCCCACCACCCGGCGCAGATCGCCCGCCACCGGCTGGCGCAGCGCGAGGGTGCGGATGACGAA
>DAHWNE010000179.1 GCA_027340195.1 Acetobacteraceae bacterium
TTACCTGACCGGGCTGTTGACCCGCCTCGTCAACGGGTGGCCTCAGGCGCGGATCGACGCGCTGATGCCCTGGAACTGCGCCGCAGAGACCGGCGGCTGAACGTCAAGCTGGGAACCAAAGGGCCGCGGAGCTGCGCTTACGGTCAGTCTGGGCCGCACAACAGCTGAACCATTCGGCCGGCAATGATGTCGGCTTCAGCCATTTTGCCGACAGAAAGCCGCCATTCCATCTGCGGCTAACTTCGGCCGCTACCAACCGGCCGGTCGATAGGCATCTACGGGTCGAATGCAGCCGACTGTTCGCCCCGTCAAAACCTCCGTGCCAAACTATGGATATCCAAACTCGCAAATATCGTGGTGACGCGCTAAAACACTCGCCCTTCGTTCCCCGCCCCCGCTAACCTCTGTAACGCGAAGCCCGTTCACGGCAGCCCCCCCCCAACCACCTACCCCTCCGCCTCCCGAGGCGCCGGCAGCACCAGCCGCGCCAGCAGCCCCGGCCGCGCATCGTCCAGCACCAGCTGCCCGCCATGCAGCTGCGCCACCGCCTGCACCAGCGCCAGCCCCAGGCCCGATCCGGGGGTGTTGCGCGCGGCCTCGCCGCGGAAGAACCGCTCGGTCGCGCGCGCCCGGTCCGCGGGCGGGATGCCCGGCCCCTGGTCGGCCACCATGATGGAGATCTCCGCCCCCCCCCGCGCCGCCAGCTGCACCGTGCCGCCGGCGGGGCTGAACTTCACCGCGTTGTCCAGCAGATTCGCCACCGCCTGCTGGATCAGCGCGGCATCCCCGTTGGCTGGCAGATGCTCCGGCAGGGTCACCGCCAGCGTCACCCCCTTGTCCTCGGCCGCCGCCCCGTAGAGCTCGGCCATGTCGGCCAGCACCGGGGCCAGGTCGAACATTGCGAAGGCGGACCGGCGCGACCCCGCCTCGATCTCGGAAATCCGCATCAGGGCCTGGAACACGGCGACGATGCCGTCCAGATCGGCGATCGCCCGCTCGATCGCCGCCCCCAGCGCCTCCGGCCCCGCCGCGTGCAGCGCCGCGTCCTCCAGCCGGGCGCGGGCGCGGGCGATCGGCGTGCGCAGGTCATGGGCGATGGCGTTGGACACCGCGCGCACCCCGTCCATCAGCCGGGCGATGCGGTCCAGCATCTCGTTGATGGTCTCGGCCAGCTGGTCGAACTCGTCGCCGCGGCCGGACAGGCGCACCCGCTGCGTCAGATCGCCGGCGGCGATGGCGGTGGCGGTGGCCGAGACATTGGCCAGGCTGCGGCGGAAGAACGAGCGCACCACCGCCGCCCCGATCGAAACCATGATCGCCACCACCCCCATCGCCCACAGCAGCGCGTCGGTCAGCAGGCCGCGCAGCTTGGCGCGGTTGCGCACGTCCCGGCCCACCAGCAGGCGGAACCCGCCGGGCAGGTTGTAGGCATGGACCAGCCCGATCGAGGGCACGCCCTGGCGCGTCACCGGCAGCTGGTACCAGCCGTCGGTGCGCTTCACCGCCGCCGGCCAGCCGTTGAGATTGCCGGCCAGGCGCTGGTCGAGCGGCCCTTCGAGCAGATAGATCGCCTGCGCGTCCACGCCCTCGGCCAGGCGATCCTGGATGGTCAGCACCAGGGCCGGGATGCCGCCTTCCTCCCAGCGTTCGGCCAGGCCGCGCGCGTCGGCGCGGATCGCCGCTTCCACCTGCCGGTCGAGCAGCCCGGCGGTGGCCCACCAGAGAAACATCGCCAGCGCCACCGCGCTGATGGCCAGCAGCCCGGCATAGACCAGGGCGAAGCGCACGCCGGCGGAGCGGAACAGCGGCGTGCGCGGGCGGCGCCCGGGGGCGTGCGCCTGCGCCTCCGGGGCGGGGCCGGGGACGGGGTCAGCGACCGGGACCGGCAGCGCGTCCGGCATCGTCGTCCCGCGATCCCCCCGTCACGGCCGGGCGCGGCCCGACCCTCCGCGCACGCGGGGCCGCGCGCGGGGGGACGGGTCGCGCCCGGCCATGACGGGGACGCGCGGCATCGCCGCTACTCCTCGGCTTTCACCATGTAGCCCGCGTTGCGCACGGTGTGGATCAGCGGCGTCGGAAACGCCTTGTCCACTTTCTGGCGCAACCGGGAGACATGCACGTCGATCACGTTCGTCTGCGGGTCGAAATGATAATCCCACACTCCTTCCAGCAGCATGGTGCGCGTCACCACCTGCCCGGCGTGGCGCATCAGATATTCCAGCAGCCGGAACTCGCGCGGTTGCAGGTCGATCTTCTGCGCCGCCCGGCGCACTTGGCGCGACAGCAGGTCGAGTTCCAGATCCCCCACCGTGAGCTTGGTGACCGGTCCCTCGCTCTTGCCGCGGCGGGCCAGCGCCTCGACCCGGGCCAGCAGCTCGGTGAAGGCGAACGGCTTCGTCAGATAGTCGTCGCCGCCGGCCTTGAGGCCCTTCACCCGCTCGTCCACCTCGGCCAGCGCCGAGAGGATCAGCACCGGCACCGCGTTCTTCTGCCCGCGCAGGGTCTCGAGGATATGCAGCCCGTCGATGCCGCCGGGCAGCATCCGGTCCAGCACCACCGCGTCGAAGGCTTCCGAGGCGGCCATGAAAAGGCCGTCGCGGCCGTTATCGGCGTGCTCCACCACGTGGCCGGCCTCGCGCAGGCCCCGCACGACGAAGCCGGCCACGTCCTTGTCGTCCTCCACCACCAGAATGCGCATCGCGGTCTCCCTGCGGGTTCGCGGTTGGTCGGGCGCCCGGCGGGGCGCGGCGTCGCCGCCCGACATGGCACCGCACCGGGCGCGCAACAAGCGGCGCGCGGTTAGGCTTTGTTCATCAAGTGCCCATTTGGGCGGCTCGGGTCCTCCGGCCAGTCATGCTTCGGATAGCGTCCGCGCAGGGCCGCCCGGGTCTCGGCCCAGCCGCCGCGCCAGAAGGCGGCCAGATCGGCGGTGATCGCCGCCGGCCGCCCGGCCGGGGAGAGCAGCGCCAGGCGCAGCGGCACCCGCCCGCCGGCCAGGCGCGGGGTGGTGTCGAGCCCGTAGAACGCCTGCGCCCGCGCCGAGGCCAGCGGTTCGGGGGCGGTGTAGTCGATCGGCGCCTGCCCGCGCGGCAGGGCGAGCGCGGGCGGCAACTCGCGGTCCAGCCGCGCCGCCAGGACGCGCCCCAGCCGGGCCCGCAGCAGGGCGGCCAGATCGAGGGCGGCGAGGTCCGCCCGCCGCCGCACAAGGCCGAGCGCCCCCCCGAGCCATGCGCCGGGGTCGGCGCGCAGGGCCGCGTCCGAAAGATCCGGCCAGATCTCGGGTTCCAGCGCGCGCATCCGCGCCACCCGCGCTTGCAGCTGGCGCGCCGTGTCGGACCAATGGAGAAGGCTCCAGGCCGGGCCGGTCAGGGCGGCGATCAGCGCCGCCTCGGTCTCGGCCGGATCGGCGGGGGCGGTGGTGTCGGACAGGATCAGCGCGCCGAGGCGCCGCCGGCGGCGCGCCAGAACCGCGCCGGCCACGGGATCGAAGCTGGTCTCGACCTGGGTGGTCACCTGGGCCTCCAGCGCCGGCGGCAGGGCGGCCGGGTCCAGCGGGGCGGCCAGCGCGATGCGCGGCGTGCCGGTCCCGGCCAGCGCCGCCACCGCCAGCAGCGGCGCGCGGGCGAGCGGGTCGGTGGCGGGCAACTCGGCCCCGCCGCCGCCGGCGAGGCGGA
>DAHWNE010000198.1 GCA_027340195.1 Acetobacteraceae bacterium
GATCTCCGCCGTCACCCGCGCGCGCGCCAGGGGCGAGCTCAGGATGGCGGCGATGCCGCGCCCGCGCAGCGCGGCGGCGGCCTGGCGCGCCTGCGCGATCCCGGTCGGGTTGAGCGGGATGTCCACATTGCCCTGCGACAGATTGCGGGCGTTCCAGTCGGTCTCCCCGTGGCGCAGGTACCAGAACGCCACCGGGGACAGGGAGGGGTCGCTCACCCGGCGAGGCCCTCGGCGGCCATCACCCGGGCCACCGCCGGCCGCGCCAGCATCCGCGCGTAATGGGCGGCGCAGTTGGGCGGCAGGGCGAGCTTGAGCCGCGTCGCGCCCCAGAACTCGACATAAAACAGCGCCGCGTCGGCGATCGAGAACGGGCCCAGCAGATAGTCCTTCCCCGCCAGCGCGTCGTTCATCAGCGCGAGGCCACGGGTGAACATCTCGGTGCCGCGGGCTTTGACCCCTTCGATATCGCCGTTCGGGCCGGCGAACATCTCGGGGCGGAAGATCATGGTGAAGCCGCGCATGTGCATGGTGGAGACCACGTAGTCCATCGCCTCCAGCGCGCGCGCCTGCGACTCGGCGTCCTCGGGCAGCAGCTTCGCCTGCGGGTTGCTGCGCGCCAGCCAGAAGGCGATCGCCGGGAATTCGGTGAGCACCGAGCCGTCGTCGCGGATCAGGGTGGGCACCTTGGATTTCGGGTTGACCCGGGTGAAGCCCGGCTGGAACTGCGCGCCTTCGCGCAGGTTCACCGTCTCGACCTCGTAGGGCCGGCCGATTTCCTCGAGCAGGATATGGATTCCGAGCGAGCAGGCGCCCGGGGCCATCAGAAGTTTCATTGCGTTTGTCCTCCTTGGTGGGATTGGGCCAGGTGGCGCATCGCCCCGGGCGCGGGGCGCGGCAGGCCGAGGTTTTCGCGCAGGGTGGCGCCGCGATAGTCCTTCATGTGCAGGCCGCGGCGTTGCAGCTCGGGCACCACCAGGCGCACGAAATCCAGATAGGCGCCGGGGATATGCGAGGCGGCGATGACGAATCCGTCGCAGGCGGGGGCGGAGAACCAGGATTCCATCTGGTCGGCCACGTCCTTCGGGCTGCCGCACAGCACCGGGTGGTCGTGGATGGTGCCGCGGCCGGAGGCCTCCATAAAGTCGCGCACCGTCGGGTTGCGCTTGCCGCTGCGCCGGACCACCCGGTCGCGCATGCCCTGGATGCCGGTGATCCCGGCCAGCTCCTCGTCGGTGAAGGGCTCGTCCATGCCCTTGGTGGCGAAGTCGAAATTGAGCACTTCCGAGAGCAACGACAGCCGGTCCATCTCACGCGGCAGGCGCTCGATCAGGGCGAGCTTGTCCTCGGCCTCGGCGCGGGTTTCCGCCACCACCGGATAGACCGCCATGGCGAGGCGGGTATGGTCGGGATCGCGCCCGGCGGCGGCGACGGCGGCTTTGAAGGCGGCGTAGTCGGCCCGGGCGCGGTCGATTTCGTGATAGGCGACGAACATCAGCTCGCCCCAGCGGGCGGCGAAGCGCAGCCCCCGGCCCGACTGGCCGGCCTGGATCAGCACCGGATGGCCCTGGGCCGAGCGCGGCACGGTGAACGGGCCGCGCGAGCGGAAGAATTTTCCCTGGTGGTCCAGCCGATGCACTTTCTCGGGATGCGCGAACAGCCCGGTGGTCTTGTCCACCACCAGCGCGTCGTCCTCCCACGTGTCCCAATGGCCGAGCACCACTTCCATGAACTCGTCGGCGCGGTCGTAGCGCTCGTCATGGGCCATGTGCTGGGCGAGGCCCATGTTGAGCGCCTCGCCGTCGTTGACCGAGGTGACGACGTTCCAGGCGGCCCGTCCGGCCGACATCAGGTCCAGCGTGGCGAACACGCGGGCGACGTGGAACGGCTCGTAATAGGTGGTGGAATAGGTGGACCCGAGGCCGAGGCGGGAGGTGGCCATGCCCATCACCGTCAGCACCGTCACCGGGTCCAGCTTCACGCAGCGGATGCCGTTCTCCACCGTATGGGCGTGATCGCCGCCGTAGCGGTCGGGCATCGCCAGCCGGTCGTCGAAGAAGCCGAGATGAAAGCGCCCGTCTTCCAGGATCCGGGCGATGCGCTGGTAATAGGCGGCCGAGGTGAAATCGGGTGCCGCTTCGGGGTGGCGCCAGGAACCGACGAAGTTCGAGCAGTTCTGGGCCTGGAGGAAGCCCACCAGGGTCATCTGCCGCATCGTATCCCCCGTCGTTCGACCCCCCGGCTATAGCCGAGCCTCCCTGGTTGCGCCAGGATCGGCCGGGCAAGGGAGGTATTCGCGATGCGCTACGGGGTCCATCTGCCGCATATCGGCCGCAAGGCCGGACCGGCGCTGATCCGCGAGGCGGCGGTGCAGGCCGAACGCCTGGGGTTCGACGATGTCTGGGTGAGCGAGCACATCATCGTCCCGCGCGATGCCGCCTACCCGCCCTCGCCGGCGTTCTACGAGCCGGTGCTGACCCTGACCTGGGCGGCGGCCGCGACCGAGCGGGTGCGGCTCGGCACGTCCGTGCTGGTGCTGCCGATGCGCCACCCGCTGCCGCTGGCCAAGGAGCTGGCGACCCTGCAGAACCTGTCCGGCGGGCGGCTGATCCTGGGCGCCGGCGTGGGCTGGATGGAGGCCGAGTTCGCCGCCCTCGGCGCGCGGTTCCACGAACGCGGCAAGCGCATGGACGAAGGGCTGGCGCTGATGCGCGCGGTCTGGACCGAGGACCCGGTGACCTTCCCCACCGCGGTGATCGAGGCGCGGGTGGAGGACATGCGGATGCAGCCGCTGCCGGTGGCGCCGATCCCGGTGTGGATCGGCGGCGCCTCCGACGCGGCGATCGCGCGGGCGGCGCGGCATGACGGCTGGCACGGCAGCCGCATCACCCCCGAGGCGGCGCCGAAGCTGGCCTCGCGGCTGCGCGCGCTGCGGCCGGGGCCGGAGTTCACCCTGTCGCTGCGGGTGCGCTGGGACGGCGCGGACGAGGGGGCGATGCGGGCCGCCTTCGCCGCCTATGCGGCGGCCGGGATCGACCATCTGCTGGTCGAGCCGCAGGAACGCGACGGTGCGGCCTGGCTTTCCGCGGTGGAGCGGATCGCGCGCGCCCGATGAAGCGGGTGCTGGTCATCAACCCCAATCGCTCGGTGTCATGCGGGGCCGGGATCGCCGCGGCGATTGCTCCGGTTGCCGCCGGCGGGGCGGTGCGGTTCGACGTGGTCTCGCTGCCGGAGGGGCCCGAGGCGGTGCTGACCTGGGCGGACTGGCACGCCGCGGTGCCGCCCGTGCTGGCCTGCATCGGGCGGGAGGCGGCGGCGGGCTATGTGATCGCCTGCGCCTCCGATCCCGGGATCGAGGCGGCGCGCGCGGTGAGGCCGGCGCCGGTGTGGGGGATTTTCCGGGCCGCGGTGGGTGCGGCGGTGGCGCGTGCCGAGCGGTTCGGGGTGGTGGCGATCGTCGAGGCCTCCCGCGCGCGGCATCTGGCCGCGCTGCGGGCGATGGGGCTGGAGGCGCGACTGGCGGCGGAGGTGGCGCTCGATGTCTCGATGGAGACGCTGCTGGACAAAGCGGCGGCGCGGGAGCGGCTGATCGCGGCCGGGCGGGCCTGCGTGGCCGCCGGGGCGGGGGCGGTGATCCTGGGCTGCACCGGCATGGCGCATCACCGGGCGGCGGTGGCGGACGCCGTGGGGGTGCCGGTGATCGAAC
>DAHWNE010000232.1 GCA_027340195.1 Acetobacteraceae bacterium
GGCCACCAACATCCCCACCCACAACCCGGCCGAGGTGATCGACGCCACCCTGGCGCTGATCGCCGACCCCGACATCAGCCTCGACGCGCTGATGCGGATCATTCCGGGACCCGATTTCCCCACCGGCGGCATCCTGCTCGGCCGCGCCGGCATCCGCGCCGCCTTCGAGACCGGGCGCGGCTCGCTGGTGATCCGCGCCCGCGCCACGATCGAGGAGATCCGCCGCGACCGCATGGCCATCGTGGTCACGGAAATCCCCTACCAGGTGAACAAGGTCTCGCTGCAGGAACGCATGGCCGAGCTGGTCCGCGCCAAGCAGATCGAGGGCATCGCCGAGATCCGCGACGAATCGGACCGCTCCGGGATGCGCCTGGTGATCGAGCTCAAGCGCGACGCCACCGGCGAGGTGGTGCTGAACCAGCTCTACCGCTTCACCCAGCTGCAGATCGGCTTCGGCGTGAACATGCTGGCGCTGGACAACGGCCAGCCGCGGCTGATGGGGCTCAAGGACGCGCTCGCCTGCTTCGTCACCTTCCGCGAGGGCGTGATCCTGCGCCGCGCCCGCCACGAGCTGGAGAAGGCGCGCGACCGGGCGCATCTGCTGGTCGGGTTCTCGATCGCGGTCGCCAATATCGACGAGGTGATCCGCCTGATCCGCGCCAGCGCCGACCCGCGCGCCGCCCGCGCCGCGCTGATGAGCCGCGACTGGCCGGCCGCCGACACCGGCGCGCTGCTGGCGCTGATCGACGCGCCGGGCAACACCATCGCCCCCGACGGCACGGTGCGGCTGACCGAGGCCCAGGCCGAGGGCATCCTGGAACTGCGCCTGCAACGCCTGACCGGCCTGGAACGCGAGAAGATCGAGAAGGAGCTGACCGAGGTGGCCGCGCGCATCCGCGACCTGCTCGACATCCTGGGCTCGCACATCCGCCGGCTGGAGGTGATGAAGGAGGAGCTGATCGCGGCGCGCGCGCTGCTGGCCACGCCGCGCCTGACCACGATCGAGGAGGCCGAGGCCGACCAGGACGACGAGAGCCTGATCGAACCCGGCCAGATGGTGGTCACCATCACCCGCGACGGGTTCATCAAGCGCACGCCGCTGGAAACCTACCGGGCGCAGAATCGCGGCGGACGCGGGCGCACCGGCGCCGGCACCCGCGGCGACGATATCGTCACCCGCAGCTTCAACGCGCACACGCATCAATGGGTGCTGTTCTTCTCCTCCGGCGGCAAGGCGTTCCGCGAGAAGGTCTGGCGGCTGCCGGAAGCGGCGCCGGCGGCGAAGGGCCGGGCGCTGGTGAACCTGCTGCCCGAGCTCGGCGCCGATACCATCACCGCCGTCCTGCCGCTGCCGCAGGACGAGGGGCTGTGGGACAGCCTGCATCTGGTGTTCGCCACCGCCTCGGGCAACGTGCGGCGCAACCGGCTGTCGGATTTCCGCAACGTGCGCGCCTCCGGCCTGATCGCCATGAAGCTCGACGAGGGCGACCGGCTGATCGGCGTCGCCACCTGCCGGGAGGGCGATGACGTGCTGCTGGCCGCGCGCAACGGCCGCTGCATCCGCTTCCAGATCACCGAGGACAGTTTGCGCGTGTTCGCCGGGCGCGACAGTTCCGGCGTGCGCGGCATCCGCCTCGCGCCGGGCGACGAGGTGGTGAGCCTCTCGGTGCTGACCCATGTGGAGGCCAGCAACGAGGAGCGCGCCGCCTTCCTGCGCCTGGCCGCCGCGCGCCGCCGCGCCGCCGGGGAGGAGGAGGCGGCCGAGCCCGCCGCCGAGACCGACGAGGACCCGGTGGGCGATCTGGTGCTGGACGAGGCGCGCGAGCAGGCGCTGGCGGCGCAGGAACAGCTGCTGCTGGCGGTCACCACCGGCGGGTTCGGCAAGCGCAGCTCGGCCTATGAATACCGCGTGGCCGGCCGCGGCGGCCAGGGCATCGCCAACATCACGCTCGGCAAGCGCAACGGCGGGGCGGTGGCGGCGACCTTCCCGGTGCATCCGGGCGATGACGTGATGCTGGTCACCGATGCCGGGCGGCTGATCCGCGTGCCGGCCGATCAGGTGCGCATCACCGGACGGCAGGCGATGGGGGTGACCCTGTTCCGCCTGGACGCCGGCGAACACGTCACCAGCGTCTTCCCGGTGCTGGAACAGGACGAGGCGGAGCCACCGCCGAAGGAGGACGCAAACGATGGCTGACGCGAAGCCGCTGCGGATCGGGCTCTATCCGGGCACGTTCGATCCGGTGACCAACGGGCATCTGGACGTGATCGGCCGCGCCGCGCGCCTGCTCGACAAGCTGGTGGTGGGGGTGGCGATCAACACCGGCAAGGGGCCGCTGTTCTCGCTCGAGGAGCGGGTGGCGATGGTGCGCGCGGAGACGGCCGCGCTGGCCACCGGGGGCACGCTGATCGAAGTGCTGCCGATGGAGGGGCTGCTGGTGCAGTTCGCCCGCAGCATCGGCGCCAGCATGATCCTGCGCGGCTTGCGCGCGGTCTCGGATTTCGACTACGAGTTCCAGATGGCCGGGATGAACTACCGGATGGATCCCGGCGTCGAAACCGTGTTCCTGATGGCCTCCGAGCGCCACCAGTTCATCGCCTCCCGCCTGGTCAAGGAAGTGGCCATGCTGGGGGGCGATATCTCCACCTTCGTGCCCCCCCTGACGCTTGGCCGGACGCTGGCCAAGCTCGGCCGCGCCTGACCCGGATCCGTTCCATGCCCCTCCACCGCCGTTCCCTGATCGCAGCCGCGGTCGCCCTTGCCATCGGACCCACCATGACCGAAGCCGCCGAGCCCGCGCTCGATCCGAACACCACCCTCTACATGGACCTGAAATACGGTCGCGTGGTGATCCGTACCTACCCCGACATCGCTCCGCTGGCGGTGCAGCGGATCATCACCCTGTCGAACGAGGGATTCTACGACAACACCCCGTTCCACCGCGTGATCGAGGGGTTCATGGCCCAGGGCGGGGATCCGACCGGGACCGGCACCGGCGGCTCGCCGCTGCCCAACCTGCCGGCGGAGTTCACCGACAAGCTGCATTTCATCCGCGGCACCTGCGGCATGGCGCGCACGTCCGATCCGAACAGCGCCAACTCCCAGTTCTTTATCATGTTCGCCCCGGCCCCGCATCTGGACGGGCAGTACACCATCTGGGGCCAGGTGGTGCAGGGGATGGAGTTCGTCGATGAGATC